>CANRKP010000020.1 GCA_947631245.1 uncultured Clostridia bacterium | reverse complement strand
CAAGTTTAAAAAATTGAATACCCAAAAATTGACCGCCAGCGCACATACCCATGTGCATGCCAGCGGTCTTTGCTTTGATATTTTAGATAAGCAGTTAAACTGATGGACTGTTTTACGGCGCCCGCTCTAATGTGCCCGCCCGTTTTTTGTTTTTCCTGCCCTCAGACCGTTCCCGTCACGACAAGCGTTGTCTCGCCGGGGGTGACCGTCCATTTGCCCGTCGCGGGCTCCTGTGTGAAGAGCGCGGCGGGGACGGTCAGCGCGCCGCTCTCGGTCCTGAACGCCCCTGTCGTCTCGGAATACGAGTACGACGAGGCGGGGAGGGGCGACCCGTTGTGCGTCACCGTCATCCCGTAGAGAATGGGGTAGAAGGTGTCGGACAGAACGACGTTATCAGCGGCGGACGTCTCCGCATTGCCGAAGTTTCTTATCGTGAACGTGTAAGTCACCCTTCCGCCGCAGCCGGATATGACAGTCGGCTCGAGCGCTTTCGTCACCGTCAGCACGGCTCCGCCGGCGGCGGAGACAGTCTCCGTCACTCTTATCGGCGTCGTGACGCATTCGCCGTCTATCGTCGCCGTGTTCGTTATCGTGCCGCGCAGCGTCGGGTCCGCATATTCGGTCACGTCTGTTCTGTATATGAGGACGGCGTTTCCGCCTGCCGGCACCGTTATCCCGGCGACGGTGAGCGGGGATGTGCCCGATATCGACGGCGCGGGCTGGAGCGTCCCGTTTCTGTAATATGTCATCGAGCCCGCGGTATACGCGAGCGGATATACGGTTTTGCCCGCGGCGATATAGGAGCCGAGGTCGTCGGTCAGTGTCACCGTCTGAGAGCTCGTGCCTGTGCTGACGATGCTGACGACGTAGGTCAGACTTCCGCCGACGCCGTATGTTCCTGTGACGGCGTGTTTTTCCGCCGTCAGCGAGTCGAGAAATTCACCGACGGTCACGTTCGAGTTTACGACCGTGCCGTTATAAGAAAGCTGCGCCTGATTTGTGAATTGCGCCATGTTTTTGTCCCTTTCATTTCATTCGACGTATGTTTTTTCATTGTGCATATATTCCGATGTTCTCGGCGGGTGCACAGCCTCCAAAGGCGGACAATGCTCCCCGCACCCTCATGATATGACACCGTGCGCGCGTATGTGAGAAAAAAGAACATATAGTTTGAAATCGGGGTAGAAATTTTTATTCCGATATGTTACAATATAGCTGACGGGAGGCGAGGTTATGGTCGAAAAAGAGCTCGGAGGCGCGCCTCTTGCATATATCGGCGACGCTGTTATTGAGCTTTGGGTCAGAGAAACGCTCATTTCGATTGGGATACGTTCATCCGCTGCGTGCAATGCGGAGGCTCTCTTGTTCGTGACGGCGCGCTCGCAGAGCGAGGCTTTTTCCCATATCGAGCCGTGCCTGTCCCCTGATGAGACTGAAATTTTCAAGCGGGGCAGAAACGCGCACGTCACAACGCCGAAGAGCGCGACGGCGGCGGAATATCACAGGGCAACCGGACTTGAGGCGCTGATCGGCGCGCTTTACCTTGACGGGAAAAGGGAGCGGGCGTATGAGCTTTTGAGCGTGGCGTACCGCGATGTGATAAGCGGCATCCGCGCGCGGCATCACGCAGAGTCCGGTGACAAAGACTGATGACACAGAGCCGGTTTTTCGGCTGAGGTCATATAAAAACTAAGGAGACAGAAAAATGAAAAAGCTCTTTTCGGAATTCAAAGCGTTTATCAATCGCGGCAACGTCATCGATATGGCGATAGGTGTTATCATCGCAACGGCGTTCGGCGCGATAACGAACGCGCTCGTCAACAGCGTCTTCATGCCGCTCATAGGTCTTGCAACAGGCGGCACGGACTTTACCGACAAGCTCAACTTGGTCATTGTCGCGGCGACGACGAACGAGGCAGGCGAGGTCATCGACCCGGGCGTGACGATAGGCTTCGGCACGCTGCTTTCAGCCGTCATCAACTTCCTCATAATCGCTCTCATCTGCTTTGCCATCGTGAAGTCGTTCAACAAAATGGCTGAGCGCGCAAAAAAGGCGGAAGAGCCCGCGGCAGAGGAGCCGGCGGAACCCGCGGCGCCTCCTGCTCCGACAGAGGCGGAGCTTCTCGCCGAGATACGCGACCTTTTGAAGGAAAACGCGAACAAAGAGTGACCGCATATCGCGTCGGCAAATAACCATACATAAAACGGACGGGACGGCAAATGCGCCGTCCCGTGCGGTTTTTGCCGGTTTCAAAAAACGCCCGAGGCGCCATTTCTCACAAACGGCGCCGTGCGGAACCGAAATTGCGGGGGAGTACATTGTGTGCTTGCGAACTCTGCGCGGATGTGGTAAAATAAATAAAAGACCTGTTATGTGACGGGAGGTTTGAATATGGATCTTCAGGAATCGGGCGAGATGTACCTTGAGACTATATATATCTTATCGGAGCAGAAAAGACCCGTGCGATCTGTCGATATCGGCGAATATATGGGTTACTCGAAGCCGAGCGTCAGCCGCGCCGTCGGGCTTCTGCGCCGCGGCGGATATATCGAGGTCGATGGGAGCGGATTTATCACGCTGACCGATGAGGGCAGGCGGCGCGCGGAAAAGACATACGAGCGGCACCGCGTGCTGACTGACGCATTCTGCTGCCTTGGCGTTTCCGAAAAGGTAGCGGCGGAGGACGCGTGCAGGATAGAGCACGTCATAAGCGACGAGACGTTCGACGCCGTCAAGAGGTATCTTAAAACCCACGGCTGCAATGGGAAGGAAACTGCCGAATGAGGCGCGCCGACAGGGAGATAACGGACCGCGGCGAGCTTTTGCGGATTCTTGCCGAATGCGACGTTTGCCGCATTGCGCTGCCTGACGGCAGCTTCCCGTATATACTTCCGCTGAACTTCGGCATGGAGGAGGTGGATGGCGGTCTTGCGCTCTACTTTCACGGAGCCGCAGAGGGGAAAAAATACGAGCTCATAGAAAAGGCGGATACGGCATCGTTTGAAGTCGACCGCGGTCACAAGCTCTTTTTCGATGAAAAGAAGGAAATGTGCTCGATGGCGTATGAAAGTGTTGTCGGGCGGGGAAGGATATCGGAGATAACGGATGCGGACGAGAAAAAACGCGCTCTCGGGCTGATACTCGCCCACTACGGCAGGGGAGATTTTCCGGTAAATGAAGCCTCCGCCGCGCACACAAGGGTACTGCGTCTTGACGTTATTGAAATGACGGGCAAGCGCAGGGCGGCAAAATAAAAAAAGGATAAAAAACGACGGGAGCAGGTCCGAAAAAACCTGCCCCCGTCGCATTTTTTTTACTTTTTTCCGAACAGTCCGCCGAGCGCGCCTGTCACCTTGTCGAGGCTGACCTTTGCCTTGATACCGTCGACGACCTTTTCGACCTGATCGTCCGGAAGGTCGATCCCGATGAGCTCCTCTACCGTTTTGACGGGCTCTTTTTTAAACTTCTCCGAAAGCTCCGGGTCATTTTTGATCTTGCCTGTCAGTTCTTCGATTTTTGCTTTGATATCCATAATAAGTTTCCTTTCAAAAAATATTTCAGTCAACACAGCGCGCCGCGAGTATCTCGCGGTATTTTTTGTAGAACGCTCCGTAATATCCGCCGTCGAGTGCATCCCTTATCTTCTGCATCAGCTCGTTGTAGAAGTAAAGATTGTGGAGCACTGCAAGGCGCATCCCGAGAGACTCCTTTGCCTTTATGAGATGGCGGATGTAGGCGCGCGAGTGCGCGCGGCAGGCGGGGCAGCCGCAGCCCTCGTCTATCGGGCGCGGGTCGCGGAAGTACTTTTCGTTCTGTATGTTTATCTTTCCGTGCCAGGTGAAGAGATTTCCGTGGCGCGCGTTGCGGCTCGGCATGACGCAGTCGAAAAAGTCTATGCCGCGGAAAACGCCCTCGAGTATGTTTGCGGGCGTTCCGACGCCCATGAGATATCGCGGCTTGTCTTTCGGCATATGCGGCTCGACGACGTCTATTATGTGGTACATCGTTTCGGTGTCCTCGCCGACGGCAAGTCCTCCTATCGCGTATCCGTCAAGGTCGTATTCCGCTATCGTATCCATATTTGCGACGCGCAGATCCTCATACGTTCCGCCCTGATTAATCCCGAACAGCAGCTGATGGGGGTTTATCGTGTCGGGCAGGGAATTGAGCCTTTCCATCTCAGCCTTGCAGCGCAAGAGCCAGCGCGCGGTGCGCTCGCTTGAATTTTTCACATATTCGTAGGGAGCAGGATTTTCGACGCATTCGTCAAACGCCATCGCAATAGTCGAGGCGAGGTTTGACTGTATCCTCATGCTCTCCTCTGGACCCATGAAGATGCGCTTCCCGTCTATGTGTGACGAGAAATAAACACCCTCCTCCTTTATCCTGCGGAGCCCGGCGAGGGAGAAGACCTGAAATCCGCCGCTGTCTGTCAGGACGGGTCCCGACCAGTTCATGAAGCGGCGTATGCCTCCCATGTCGCGCACGAGACCGTCCCCGGGGCGAAGATGAAGGTGGTATGTGTTCGAAAGCTCGATCTGGCAGTGTATTTCTTCAAGCTCGGGGGCGGAGACGCCGCCCTTTATCGCGGCGCACGTCCCGACGTTCATAAATACGGGAGTCTCGACGGTGCCGTGCACAGTAGTCATTCTGCCGCGGCGGGCGTTTCCTTCTTGTTTTATGAGTTCAAACATATGGAGGTTCCTTTTTTCTTTATTCGGTACGCCCGAACCTGCGGTCGAGGCTCGCGTGCGTAAGCTCGAGCGCGACCGGTCTTCCGTGAGGACAGTATTTGATGTCGGGCAGGCGGAAAAGCTCGTCGCAGAGCCATTTGATATGCTCCTCACCGTAAGCCCTTCCGCCCTTTATCGCCGCCTTGCAGGCGGTCGTATACAGGGCGCGCTCGAATATCTCGTCGCGGACGTCCTTCGGGGAGGTGTAAAGCTCGGAGCCGAACGTCTCAAAGATCGAGGCGACGGCGGCGGGGGAAAATCCCGACGGGATAGAGGTGACGGTGACGGTCTTTCCGTCCTTGTCAAGCGTGAACGAGAAGCCCGCCTCGCGTATCTCGTCCCCGTATTCGGCGACGTTTGCCGCCTCTGTCTCCGTAAGCGTGACCGTCACGGGGACGAGCAGCAGCTGGGAGGCGGACGAGGCCGGGTCGCGGCGCATATTGCGGCGCAGCGTTTCAAACAGGATGCGTTCGTGCGCGGCGTGCTTGTCTATAAGGACGAGCTTTTCCCCGACGGTGACGATGACGTAGCAGTCCCAAGCCTCGCCGAGGATCTTGTAGTCGGGGATCTCGGCGGTCGGACGTTCGCCGCCGTATATGTCGGGCTTTGATGTCTTATCCGTTTCGGTGCTGCCGTCGGCGGCACGTCTGATATACGGCGTTTCATCGGAGGTGAACGATGCGTGCAGCGCGGCATCATTGCGTCCGCGCGGTATGACGCCGCCGAGAATGGGACGCTCCGTGTCCGTTTCTATCGTTATCGTCTTCGGCACTGGCGTGGTGTCCCTTACCGGGGCGAAAGCGTTCTTTGTTATACCGGCGCGGCGCAGGTAGTCGGCGTATCCGCCGACCGGCGGTGCGGATGAGGCAGGGGACTGTGACGCCGCCGCGGCATCATTTTTGCCCTCGTCCGCGAGGCGGAGGCTCCCCGTCGTCATTCCGCGCTCGAGCGCTTGGCGGCACGCGTAGTATACGGTCTCGAACACGAGCCGTTCGTTTGAAAATTTGACCTCGAGCTTTGCCGGGTGCACGTTCACGTCAACGGTGTCGGGTGACACCTCGACCGAGAGCACGGCCGAGGGGAAGCGGTCGTCGGGTATGTATGTGCGGAACGCCTCCTCGATGGCGGCGCCCGCCGTCTTTGAGCGGACGTAGCGTCCGTTGATGAAGAATATCTCGCCGTTTCTGTTCGCGCGGGCGGTGTCCGGCATGCCTATAAAGCCGGAGACGCAAAGCCCGCCGTTTTTGTATTCCGCGGGGATCGAGCGCGAACGGAACTCGCGCCCGAGAACGGAGTAGATCGCGCTGCCCAAATCTCCGTTGCCCTCGGTACGCAGCTTCATGTCGCCGCCGACGATGAGCCTGAAGGAGATATCGGGTCTTGACAGCGCGATGCGCTCCACAACGGTGACGACGGCTGCAGTCTCCGCTGCGTCTTTTTTCAGGAATTTGCGCCTCGCGGGCACATTGGAGAAGAGCTCCTCGACGATGACGGTCGTTCCGGCGGAGCAGCCTGTCTCGACGTGCTCCGTTATGCGTCCGCCATCTGCCTCGAGCAGCCCGCCCATCTCTGAGGACGCGGGGCGGCTCATTATACGCAGGCGGGAGACGGAGGCTATTGCGGCGAGCGCCTCGCCGCGAAAACCGAGCGTCCCTATTGCGTCAAGGTCGGCGGCGGTCCTTATCTTGCTCGTCGCGTGGCGGAGTATCGCCGTCGGGAGCTCGTCGAATTCTATGCCGCAGCCGTTGTCTGTCACGCGCATGTAGGTGATGCCGCCGTGCTTTATTTCGACGGTTATGACGCTTGCGCCCGAGTCTATGGCGTTTTCCGTCAGCTCTTTTATGACGGATGCGGGTCTGTCGACGACCTCGCCCGCCGCTATGAGGTTCGCGACCTCAAAATCGAGCACATGTATCTTTTTTTCTCCCATACGGCGTCACCTCCTTTACATGGTTTTATAGCGCCGCCCTTATTCTCCGAGCGAGCGCTTGAGCTCGAATATCAGATTCATTGCCTCGAGCGGCGTCATCGTGTTGAGATCGGCCGCGCGCAGGCGTTCGGCGGCGTCATGCTCATAGGAGGAGAACATAGAAAGGGACATATCGCTGTCTTCTTCCTGTTCCTTCGGCTTTGCGGGAGCCTTCGCCTCCGCCTCGACCTTTTCGAGAACGGAACGCGCGCGCTTTATCACCTCGCCGGGCAGCCCCGCGAGCTTTGCGACCTCGATGCCGTAGCTGTCGTCCGTGCCGCCGCGCACGATCTTTCGCAAAAACGTTATCTCGCCGCCGCGCTTTTTGCAGGCGATGTTGTAGTTGACGGCGCCTTCGAGCTGCCCCTCGAGCTCGCAGAGCTCGTGGTAGTGAGTGGCGAACATCGTGCGCGCGCCGAGGCGCGGGGAATGGGTATATTCCGCGACGGCGCGGGCGATCGCGAGCCCGTCGAACGTGCTCGTGCCGCGGCCTATCTCGTCGTAAATGATGAGCGAGCGCCGCGTCGCGTTTTCGAGTATGTAAGATACCTCCGACATTTCGAGCATGAAGGTGCTCTGACCCATCGAGAGGTCGTCGGACGCGCCGACGCGCGTGAAGAGCTTGTCTACGATGCCGACTCGCGCCTCCGACGCCGGAACAAAGCTGCCCGTCTGCGCCATCAGCACGATGAGGGCGACCTGACGCATATAGGTGGATTTTCCCGCCATGTTGGGTCCCGTTATGACCATGAGCCTGTTGTTGCCTGTGTCGAGCAGCGTGTCGTTCGGAACGAAGTATTTGTCGCGGACGAACTGCTCGACGACGGGGTGTCTGCCGTCCTTTATTTCTATGACGTCAGAGGTGTCGACCTCGGGACGGCAGTAATTGTTCCGCTTGGCGACGTCGGCGAGCGCGCAGTAAACGTCGAGCTTTGCGAGCAGCTCCGAGTCCTTCCTTATTCGGGACGTCGCCTCGCCGACCGCGGTGCGTATGGCGCAGAACAGCTCGTATTCGAGCGCGCGCAGCTTGTCCTCGGCGCCGAGAATCGTCGCCTCTTTGTCCTTCAGTTCCTCTGTTATATAGCGCTCGCCGCCGACGAGCGTCTGTTTTCTTATGTACCGTTCGGGCACCATCGGGACAAACGACTTTGAGACCTCGATGTAGTAGCCGAACACCTTATTGAAGCCGACTTTAAGCGTTTTGATGCCAGTGACCTCGCGCTCCTGCGCCTCGATCTCCTCGACCCAGCCGCGTCCGTCGCGGCGGACGCCGCGAAGAAAATCTATGTCGGAATTGTATCCGTCCTTTATGATGCCGCCCTCGCGCAGCGTTATCGGCGGCTCCTCCGAGATCGACGCGCGGATGAGCTCGCGTACGTCGGAGAGCTCGTCGAGCCCGTCCGAAATTTCCGTGAGCTCACGGCACTTTGCGTCTCGCAGTGCGGAGCGAAGCTCGGGTACCGTGTCAAGCGTCGTCATTATGGCGCGAAGGTCGCGTCCGTTCGCTGTGCCGAAGCCGACCTTTGTCGTCAGCCGTTCGAGGTCCATGACGGAGCCGAGCAGCCGCGCGCATTCCTCTCGCAGCATAAAGTTGTCGGCAAGCTCGCCGACGGCGTCCTGACGGGCAGCGATCGCCTGCGTGTTCGTAAGCGGATGCTCAAGCCAGAAACGGAGAAGGCGCGCGCCTAAAGAGCACTTCGTGCGGTCGAGTACATGGAGCAGAGAACCCCGCTTTTCCTTTGAGCGCATCGTCTCCGTTATTTCAAGGCTGCGGCGCGTGCTGCTGTCTATCTCAAGATATCCGCTCGAGGAATAGACCTCGAGCTCCTTTATATACGAAATGTCCGAAAGCTGCGTCTCCGCAACGTATGAGAGCAGGGCGCCGACCGCGCGCACAGCCGCCTTATCCTCCGCCAGCGCCTCTGCCCTGACGACGCCGAACTGGTCGGCGCATCTGCGCCCGCAGGCTTCGGGCTCGAAGCGGGAGGCGTCGTTTTTTGAAACGAGCGCGCCCGTGCGCTCGGTCAGGTACGAAAATGTCCTCGGCAGGGAGGTCTCGTCCGTATTTGCGAGCACCTCGCTCGGGGAGAACGCGGCGAGCTCGTTTATGAGGCGCGCCTCGTCGTCCTCGGAGGATATGGGGCACGAGGTGACCGACAGCTTTGCGGAGGTGATGTCGCAGAATGCGAGGGCAGCCCGCGCGGCGTCCGCGTCGAAGCACAAGGTAGAGAGGTAATTGTTCTGCTTTTCGTCGAGCAGCTCGCCGCTCGTGACGGTGCCGGGGGTTATGACGCGGACGATCTTGCGCTCCATCGGACCCTTAGTCGCGCCGGGCTCTCCCATCTGCTCGCATACGGCGACCTTGTAGCCTCGCTCGATGAGCTTGCCTATATAGGGTTCGCAGGCGTGGTACGGGACCCCGCACATCGGAGCGCGCTCCTCCTCGCCGCAGTCGCGGCCCGTCAGCGTGAGCTCGAGCTCTCGCGACGCAGTTTTGGCGTCGTCGTAGAACATCTCGTAAAAGTCGCCGAGGCGGTAGAAGAGGATGTGGTCCGGGTACTGCCGCTTTATTTCAAGATATTGCTCCATCATCGCCGTTGCCATGAAATATCACCGTACCTTTCGGAAGTCTTACAAATTTCTTGAATGTCAGTCGTAGATATGTTCGTCCGCAACGCCGCATCCGCCGCCGCACGCCGAGCAGTCGCCCGAGCATCCGCCCTCGTGGCTGTGGGGCGCCTCGCCCGTGAGCGCAAAGTAGATCTCGTCGTTGACGCCCTTTATGAGCTCGTCAAGCTCCGCCTTCGCGTCGACAAATTCCTTGTATATCTCATTTTCCGTTATCTCTAGGTAAAGGGTGTTTATGCGCCCTTCGATCGCGGAAGTGAGCTCGTCGTCGACGTCGGGCTTGCCCTGAACGGACACGAGCGCCGCCTGCTGGGCGCTGTATTCCGTCATCATGCGGGTGAGCTCGGGCGCGCCGGAGAAGGCCTTGTGCGCCGCGTCGTAACGGACAAAGCGGCGGTCGCGCTTTATGGTGTCACCGAGGTGATGCGCCATCTCTATTATCATGTCGTCAAGTCTGTCTTCCATTTTTGTTTGTCTCCTTTTTCTTATGTATTTATTATGTTGCCGTAAAGTCCGAATGTGTCTGCCCGCGTGATCAGAACGTCGTAAAACTCGCCCGCGCGCGCCTCTTTGCCGATATGTACGAGCTTTCCGCCGTCAGTTCTCCCCGTTTTGTCGTCCGCGTCGTCGAAGGCGTCGTCGGTGAGGACGCGGAGGACCTTGCCGACGGCGGCCTCGTTTTTTGCCCTCGAAACCGCGTTCTGACATTCGATGAGGCGTGAGAAGCGGCTTGATTTGACGTCGTCGGGGACGGCGCCTTCCATGCTCTCTGCGGGCGTGCCCCGGCGGGGGGAGAATATGAAGGAATATATCATATCAAATTCCGCCGCTTTGAGAACGTCGAGCGTTTTCTCGAAGTCTTCCTCTGTCTCGCCCGGAAAACCGACCATTATGTCCGACGTTATGACGATGTCGGGAATGGCGGCGCGAAGCTCCCTTATTATGCCGAGATACTTTTCCGCCGTGTAGTGCCTGTTCATCGCAGCAAGCACGCGGTCGCTCCCCGATTGGAGCGGAAGGTGGAATTGGTGTGCCGCGACACGGCTTTCGGCAAGGGCGGCGATGAGGTCGGGCGTCGCGTCCTTCGGGTGGCTCGTCATGAATCTGAGGCGGAAATCTCCCGGCAGCGCCGATATCATGCGGATGAGATCGGCAAATGTGACGCCGGCGTCAAGGTCGTGACCGTATGAGTTGACGTTCTGCCCGAGCAGAGTTATGTCCCGACAGCCGCTCTCGACAAGTCCCCTTACCTCTGCCATTATATCGGAAGGGAGCCGCGAGCGTTCGCGCCCTCTGACGTAAGGTACGATACAGTATGAGCAGAAATTGTTGCACCCATACATGACGCTGACCCACGCGCGCGTCTTTGACTTGCGAAGGACGGGGACCTCCTCCGAAAAATCGGTGTCCGCAAGCGACGACGTGACGTCGGGGAAGCGGCGCTTTTGACCCGCTATCCTGTCGCGGACGAATATCGGGACGCGCCACAGCTCCGTCGTGCAGAATGAGAAATCCACATAAGGGAAGCTATTTTTGAGCGTGTCCGCGCGGTGCTGCTGGGAAACCATGCATCCGCCGACGCCGATTATCATAGACGGGTCGAGGTTCTTTTCGTGCTTGAGCTGTCCAATCGAGGAGAGCGCTTTTTTCTCCGCGTGCTCGCGGACCGCGCAAGTGTTCACAAGGACGAGAGAGCAGCCTGAGTATGTGTCCGCGGGCTCGTATCCCATCGCGGCGGCGAGCCCCGCGAGCCTTTCGCTGTCCGCCTCGTTCTGCTGGCAGCCGAACGTCATGACATACGCTCGCGGCGTTTTTCCGTCCCGCCGCAAAGCGTCCGTATGGCGGCGCACCTCTGAGACGGCGGCATTCATTTCGAGCGCCGCCTCGGGCGATATAATATTGTCTTTTCTGCCGTTCATCGACGCCTCCGGGAAAAGTTTTTGCCAAATCGTCTTTCTGTTTTCCGCCGCGGGCGCAAAACGATACAATATATATTATACATAAAACGGCGCGAATTTCAAGAGGAACGGAAAAAAGTCGCCGTCTTATTCCTTGTTCTTTTGCGCGGGGAGCAAAAAAAGATGTGGATTTATGGCGGGGGATGTGGTAGAATTATTTTTGAGCGGAGGAGTATACGATGTTTTTGAGAGATTTTACGGACAGACGGCCGACCCTGTCCGCAGTTATAATATTTCTGCTTTATACAGTCGCCTCGACGGCGCTATATTTGGGGCTGGAGCTTTTATTCGGCGGAGCGGTGAATTCCGCCGCCGTGGTATTTGTTTACGCCCTTGTAATCGAGCTTGCGCTCTGTCTTTCGGTCGATCGACCGATACTCGCGTTCATGCCGTTTTTGATAATGCTTTGCGGCTTTATTGCCTCGGAAATAATATATACCGTTTCTATGGGTATGAACGCTCCCGGCAACGGTCCGGGCGCTGCCGCCTTTCTGATCTCGTCCGCCATCGTGACGGTGTTCGGCGCCGAGGCCGCGGGGATACTCGGCGCGTTCCTCTGCTTTCTTGCGATAACGGTCATAAAAAAGCTCGTTTCGTTTATAAAATACAGGTGAAAAACCGGGGCGGCATGCCCGCAATATTTTTGAAAAAACCGCGCCGCCGCGCCGCGTTGGAAGCAAAAACCGCGGCGTTTTGAGGCTTTTTTCGGGAAACGCTTGACAAACGGCGCGCGTTCGGATATAATGTATGAAAACATTTTGGAAAGAGGTGCGCCAATGGCATACGGGCACGGCTTCTGCTTTTATTTTTATATGTGCGCGATGGTTTGCGGCGTTACCGGGACTTGACGGATAAAAGTCCCCTAAAAGTTGACGACAGCATCCCACCGCCGTTTTTGATGCAATGGCAGCGGGAGCTTTTTTTTCGGCGGTGCGCGTATTTTTTGAGAAACGGAGTTTTTATGGACGGGCTTAAAGAAGCGAGAGAAAAGATAAACGGGATAGACAGAGAAATGGCGGAGCTTTTCTGCCGCCGCATGGCGGAGTCCGCGAAGGTGGCGGCATACAAGCGTGAGCGCGGGCTGCCCGTGCTCGACGTGGGACGCGAGGCGGAGCTTTTGTCAAAAAACCTTGAATATCTCGACGACCCCGCGCTTGCGCCGTATTATAAGACTGTGTTCCGCTCCGTGCTCGACGCGTCGAGGCGGTACCAGACTAAGCTGAACTCCGGCGCACGCGTCGCTTATTCCGGCGTGCCCGGCGCATTTGCCAACATCGCGGCGCGCAGGATATTTCCCGAGGCGGACGCGGTGCCGTTCGGCAGCTTCCATTCAGCATACGAATCCGTTGTGTCGGGCGAATGCGACTGCGCCGTGCTTCCCATCGAAAACAGCTACGCGGGCGACGTCAGTCAGGTCGTTGACCTGATGTTTACGGGCTCGCTCTACGTCAACGGCGTGTACGATCTGCCGGTGACGCATCATCTGCTCGCGCCCGAGGGGGCGCGGCTCGACGATATCGAGACAGTAGTATCGCATCCGCAGGCGCTGTCTCAGTGCGAAAAATACATAAAGGAGCACGGCTTCCGCATCGTAGAGGCGACGAACACGGCGATAGCGGCGCGCGCCGTCGCCGAAGGGGGAGATTTGAGGACCGCGGCGATAGCGAGCCGCGAGACGGCGGAGCTCTATGGGCTCACGGTCCTTGACCACGACATAAACGACTCGAGCACGAACACGACGCGGTTTGCCGTATTCTCGGACGTGAAGCTCGAGCAGACGTCGGGGCGCGGCGAGTCTGAGGGAAATTTCCTTTTGATGTTCACGGTCAAAAACGCCGCGGGCGCGCTCGCAAAGGCGATAAGCATCATAGGCGGGCACGGCTTCAACATGAAGGTGCTCCGCTCGCATCCGATGAAAACGCTCGCATGGCAGTATTATTTTTACATAGAGGCGGAGGGCGAGCCCGACGGAGACGATGGTCGCGCGATGCTCGCGGAGCTCTCCGAGGTCTGCGACAAGCTGAAGGTCGTCGGCAGCTATAAGGCGGGCGGCTCGCTCTGAGAAAAAAAGAAAGGAAAGCAGAAAGTGGTCATGACGCTCGGGCTCCGCGACAGGAGCTATGACATAACAGTCGAACGCGGGTGCATTGCCCGCGCGGGGGAGTATCTCGATCTTGACCGCCGCGTCCTTGTCGTTACTGACGACGGGGTGCCGGCGGAATACGCCGACACGGTCGCGGGAATGTGTTCCCATCCGGTAAAGCTCGTTCTGCCGCAGGGCGAGGGGACGAAGTGCCTTGCGCGCTTTGAGGAGATCCTTACCGTCATGCTCGGGGAAGGCTTTTCACGCGGCGACTGTGTCGCCGCCGTCGGCGGCGGAGTTGTCGGCGACCTTGCGGGGTTTGCCGCGTCCGCGTATATGCGCGGCGTCGATTTCTACAATATACCGACGACGTCGCTCTCTCAGATAGACTCGTCAATAGGCGGGAAGACCGCAGTCGACCTCTGCGGTATAAAAAATATTGTCGGCGCGTTTTATCAGCCGAGGCGCGTGCTCGTCGACCCGGACGTGCTTGGGACGCTGCCGGAGCGTCAGCTTTCAAACGGGCTTGCCGAGGCCGTCAAGATGGCGGCGACGTGCGACGCGGAGCTCTTCGGCATATTCGAGCGCGGCGAGGCAAAGGAGAGGATCGACGAGGTCATAGAGCGCTCGCTGCTTATAAAAAAGCGCGTCGTCGAACAGGACGAGCGCGAGGGCGGACTTCGCCGCGTTCTGAACTTCGGGCACACGATAGGTCACGGAGTCGAGGCGGAGGAGGAACTGCACGGCCTTTATCACGGCGAATGCGTGGCGCTCGGCATGCTGCCGATGTGCTCGCCGGAGGCTGCCGCAAGGCTGCGCCGAGTGCTCCGCTCGCTCGGGCTTCCGACCGAGTACGGGAATATAGACATAAGCCGCGTGAAGGCGGCGCTCACGCACGACAAGAAGGGCGACGGCGACGGAGTTACCGCCGTGCTCGTCGACGAGATCGGCAGCTTCCGCTTCGAGCGGATGACATACGAGGCGCTGTCTCTGCGGCTCGACGGATATCTTGAGACGGAGAGGAGAGCATAGAAAAAATGAAGAACACTTTCGGCAGTTCTTTAGAAACGACGATCTTCGGCGAGAGCCACGGCGACTATATTGGCGTCGTGCTCGACGGACTGCCGTCGGGACTTGTTGTAGACGGGGACTTTATCTCCGCCCAGCTCTCGCGCCGCCGCCCGTCGGGAAAAATATCTACCGCACGCGTTGAGGCTGACGAATACAAGATCGTCAGCGGAGTATTCGAGGGCAAGACGACCGGCACGCCGCTCTGCATCCTGATACCGAACGAGAACAGAAAGAGCGGGGATTACAGCCGTGGGCTGCCGCGTCCGGGTCATGCCGACTATACGGGATACGTCAAGTATCACGGGTATGAAGATTACCGCGGCGGAGGTCATTTCAGCGGGAGGCTGACGGCGGCGCTCGTCGCGGCGGGAGCCGTCGTTATACCTGCGCTCCGCTCATGCGGGATAAATATAGGAACACATATCGCAAAGCTGCACGGCGTTTCGGACGCGGGCTTTTCCGCCGATATCACATCGGAGGTACGGGCGCTTTCGGAAATGGATTTCGCCGTGCTTGACAATGACGCGGGCGAGCGCATGAGGCGCGAGGCTGAGGCGTCGGCGGACGCGGGCGACAGCGTCGGCGGCGTGCTTGAGACGGCTGTCACGGGCGTTCCCGCAGGCGTCGGCGAGCCGTGGTTCGACACGCTCGAGGGGGTGCTTTCGCATATGCTTTTCTCGATACCCGCCGTCAAGGGCGTGGAGTTCGGGCTCGGATTTGCGATAGCGGACCTTTTCGGCAGCGAGGCAAACGACGCATTCACCGTCACGGACGGGAAGATAACTACCACTACGAACAACAACGGCGGCATAAACGGCGGCATTTCGAACGGCATGCCTATACTGTTCCGCTGCGCCGTAAAGCCGACGCCGTCGATATATAAGCCGCAGATGACGGTCACGCTGCCGAAAGGTGAGCCGACGGAGCTTCAGCTTCGCGGAAGGCACGATCCGGCGATAGTTCACAGGGCGCGCGTCGTCGTTGACAGCGTGACGGCGCTCGTGCTGGCGGATATGCTCGCGGTGAGGTACGGCACGGACTGGGTATCCGCCGTACGCGCGCTTTGATGATGCCTGATAAGGAGAGGAAAAAATGAAATACGGCTGTATCGCCGAGCGGCTCGGACACAGCTTCTCGCGCGAGATACACAATATGATCGGGGATTACGAATACGAGCTCTGCGAGGTGCCGAAGGGAGAGCTCGACGCGTTTATGAAAAAGCGGGACTTTCTCGGAATAAACGTTACGATTCCCTATAAGCGCGATGTTATGCCGTATCTTGACGTGACGGACGGCGAGGCGAAAAAAATTGGCGCCGTGAACACCGTCGTCAACAGGGACGGAAAGCTCTTCGGCTATAATACGGACTACGCCGGAATGCGTGCGCTGATCCTGCGCTCCGGCATTGGTTTTTCGGGCAAAAAGGTGCTGGTCTTGGGCACGGGCGGAACGTCTCACATGGCGTCGGAGCTTGCACGTCAGCTTGGCGCGGGGAGCGTTTTCTGCGTCAGCAGGACGGGACGCGACGGCGCGCTCACATACGATGAGGCGTACATGTGTCACGCGGATGCCGACGTTATAATCAACGCAACGCCCGCCGGGATGTATCCGAACGTGTCGTCATCCCCCGTCGATATCGCAAAATTCCCCATGCTTTCGGGCGTCATTGACGCCGTGTATAACCCGATACGGACGGAGCTCGTCCTCTCGGCGCGCGAGCGCGGCATCAAGGCGGTTGGCGGACTCTACATGCTCGTCTCGCAGGCGGTTTTCGCCTCGGAGCATTTCTTCGGAAAGAAGAGCGAGCCCGGTACGGCGGAGAGAATATATGAAAAACTGCTCGCCGAAAAGGAGAACATCGTTCTCACCGGTATGCCGGGCGCTGGCAAATCCTCAATAGGAAGGAGAATTGCGGCAAGGACGGGGCGCACGCTCATAGACACAGACGCCGAGATAGTCTCCCGCATAGGGATGAGCATAGCGGAGTATTTTGAAAAATACGGGGAGGCAGAGTTCCGCGAACGCGAATCTGAGGTCATAGAGGAAGTCTCGAAAAACAGCGGCTGCATAATCTCGACCGGAGGCGGCGCGATACTGAGGCCCGAAAACGTCCGCGCGCTTAAGAGAGGCGGACGCATCTATTACATAATGCGCCCGACCGAATACCTGACGCCGACGGCGAGCCGTCCGCTCGCGAGCGACAGCGAGGCGATAAAAAAGCGTTTTGAGGAGAGGCGGCACATTTACGAGGCAACCGCGGACGTTATTTACAGAGCCGTCGACGGACGGGAGCACAACGCAAAAATGATAGAGAGGCTGCACTACAAAAGATGAAGATACTCGTCATAAACGGGCCTAACCTTAATATGCTCGGCATAAGAGAGCCGAAAATATACGGAAAAGAGACATACGACGACGTGTGCCGCAAAATAACGACATATGTCGAAAATAATTATGCAAATGTAGAAATCGAGATATTTCAGTCGAATCACGAGGGCGATATCGTTGACAAAATACAGTCCGCATACGGCGTATTCGACGGTATTGTGATAAATCCCGCCGCGTATACGCACACGAGCGTCGCGATACTCGACGCGCTGAAGGCGGTGTCGATAAGGGCGGTCGAGGTGCACATCTCGGACGTGAACGAGCGCGAGCCGTTCCGCCGCGTGAGCTACGCGGGCATGGCGTGCGAAAAGAGCATTATAGGAAAAGGAACGGACGGATATCTGCTCGCCATAGACTGGCTTGCCGGTGAGAAAAGATGAAAGCGGTCTTTAAAAAGAGCACGCTGCAAGGGACTGTAAAGGCGCCTCCGTCGAAGAGCATGGCGCACAGGCTCATCATTGCGGCGGCGCTCTCATCGGGCGTGACGAAGATAGACGGCGTTGAGTATTCGGAGGATATAAAGGCGACGCTCGACTGCGCTGAGGCGCTCGGCGCGCGCGCCGACAGAGGCGAGGGGTGCGTTGTTATCGACGGAGGATCGTTTTTGTCTGAGGTAAAAGGTCCCCTCATGTGCCGCGAGAGCGGCAGCACGCTGCGGTTCTTCATTCCTCTCGCGATGCTGACGGGGAAGGCGGTGACCTTTCTTGGGAGCGGGCGGCTTATGGCGCGCCCCCTCGGCGTCTATGATAAGCTCGTGCACGAGAGCGGAGGCGAGTTTTCCCTCGGAGACGGCACGCTCACGGTGTCGGGCACGCTTTCGGGCGGAACGTATGAGATAGACGGCAGCGTCAGCAGCCAGTTCATAACGGGGCTCCTTTTCGCGCTCTGCCGGCTCGGCGGCGGAGAAATACGCGTCATCCCGCCTTTTGAGAGCAGGCCGTACGTCATAATGACGGCGGACGCGCTGCGGCACCTCGGTGCGGAGATAAAAATCGAAGGAAACACGATATTGGTCGGCTCCGGTGTCACCGGCGGTCGGCGCGAGCTTTCGGTCGAAGGCGACTGGTCGAACGCAGCGTTTCTCGACGCGTTCAATCTTTTGGGCGGCAGCGTCGATGTGACGGGGCTCGACCCGGAAAGCAGGCAGGGCGACCGTGCGTACCGCGATTATTTCGGAATGATAGACAGCGGCACGCCGACGATAGATATCACCGACACACCGGACTTGGCTCCGATACTCTTTGCGCTCGCGGCGGCGAAAAACGGCGCGGTCTTCAACGGGACGCGGCGGCTCGCGGCAAAAGAGTCCGACAGGGCGGCGGTCATGGCGCACGAGCTCTCGAAATTCGGGGCGCGCGTCACCGTCGGCGAGAACACGGTCACGGTTCACGGAGGCGGGCTTTGCGCGCCCGAGGTCCCGATAGAAAAGCACGGCGACCACAGGGTCGTCATGGCGGCGTGCACGCTTCTGACTGTGACGGGCGGGGAGATTTTCGGCTGCGAGGACGTGAAAAAGAGCTTCCCCTCGTATTTTGAAACGATAAAAAAGCTCGGGGCGGACTTTGAGCTTGTCTCCGAGGAAAGGAATGACGGATAATGATAGTTGACGTTCGCAAAAATATTCTCATAGTGGGGCTCGGACTTCTCGGCGGGAGCTACGCCGAGGCGCTGCACCGCTACGGATTTCACATATCGGCGCTCACAAGGCGGCAGAGCTCGATAGACTACGCGCTCGAGCACGGCATCATAGACGAGGGGGCTGCAGGCGTCGACCCCGAGCTTATCGGCAAGGCTGATCTCATCGTATTTGCGCTTTATCCGCATATATTTATAGAATGGATAGAGGAAAATCAAAAGTATTTCAAGCCGGGCGCGCTTCTGACTGACGTCACGGGAGTCAAATGCAGCGTCGTTTACCGCGTGCAGGAGATGCTGAGGGACGACGTTGAGTTCATCGCCGCGCATCCCATGGCGGGCCGCGAGGTCTACGGCGTCGAGAACAGCACGTCTCGCATTTTCGCGGGCGCGAACTATATCGTCACCCCTACGGCGAAGAACACGCAGGACGCGATAGAGACGTGTCGCGAGCTCGGGCTCCTGCTCGGTTTTTCTAACATCGCGGAGCTGTCGCCCGAGGAGCACGACGAGATGATAGGCTTTGTTTCGCAGCTCACGCACTGCATCGCGGTCGCCCTCATGACATGCAACGAGGAGGAGCACATAGAGAAGTTCACGGGCGACTCGTTCCGCGACTTAACGAGGATAGCGAGGATAAACGACCTCATGTGGAGCGAGCTCTTTTTAGCGAACAGGGACGCGCTTCTGCGCCAGATGGATATGTTCGAGGCGCAGTTTGACAAGCTCCGCCGCATGATAGCGGACGGGGACATCGACGGCATGCGCGACATGATGCGCCATTCTACGGAGCGCCGCGCGAAGTTCGACAAGAAATGATAACGTGAACGAAAGCAAAGACAGGGGAGAACATAATTTATGAACATGATTTTCGAGCGGAAGCTTCCGATACCGCAGGAGGTGAAAAAGCTCTTTCCGGTCACCGAGGAGGACACCGCGCGCGTTGAGGCGAGAGCGGCGGAGATAAGGGACATCTTCGAGGGAAAGAGCGACAAGCTCGTCCTCATCATTGGACCTTGCTCCGCAGACAACGCCGACAGCGTGATAGAGTACATCACAAGGCTCAGAAGGCTTGAGGAAAAGGTCGGAGACAAGATATTCTTCATCCCGCGCATATATACTAACAAGCCGCGCACGACGGGCGACGGCTACAAGGGGATGCTCCATCAGCCGGACCCGAACGAAAAGCCCGATATGTACAAGGGCATCGTTGCGATACGCTCGCTTCACATGAGGGCGCTGCACGAGACGGGATATTCATGCGCGGACGAGATGCTGTATCCCGAGGACCATAGATATTTGAACGACATTCTCGCATACGTCGCCGTCGGCGCGCGCTCCGTCGAGAATCAGCAGCACAGGCTGACGGCGAGCGGGCTCAAGATTCCGGTCGGAATGAAAAATCCGACGAGCGGCGACCTTTCCGTCATGATGAACTCGATAACGGCGGCGCAGCACAAGCACACGTTCCTTTACCGCGGGTGGGAGGTCCATTCGCAGGGCAATCCTTATGCACACGCGATACTCCGCGGATATGTCGACCGCCGCGGGCAGACGCATCCGAATTATCATTATGAGGACCTCTGCGCGCTCGCGGAGCAGTACGCGGAGAGCGGACTTTTAAATCCCGCGCTGATCGTCGACACGAATCACGCCAATTCCGGCAAGCAGTATCTTGAGCAGCCGCGGATAGTAAAAGAGGTCATGCAGTCATGCCGCATAAATCCCGACATTAAGAAGCTGTTTCGCGGATTTATGATAGAGAGCTATATCGAGGACGGCGCGCAGAAGATAGGCGAGTGCGTGTTCGGAAAATCGATAACCGACCCGTGCCTCGGATGGGAAAAGACGGAGCGCCTCGTTTACGATATTGCGGACGCTCTGTAAAATAAGCAAATAATTCGCGGCGCCGCCCGGGAGCCTCCCGTACGGCGCCGCAAATGCGTAAAAAACATCAAAAGTACACAAAAAAGCCTTGCAAAAAGGTCGGCTTTATAGTATGATTATAATGAAAAAGACCGCGGCACGCGGCGGCACACATTATCGGAGGAAATCAAAGTGGAACACGAAGAGATAAGAAAGGCAATAGAGAGCGGCAGATGCGTCATAGGCATAGAGCTCGGCTCGACGAGAATCAAGTCCGTCCTTATCGGAGACGATTTCGCGCCCATCGTTTCGGGCGCTCACGATTGGGAAAACAAACTTGAAAACGGCATCTGGACGTACAGTGAAGAGGCTATTTGGAACGGCGTCCGCGACAGCTACGCGAAGCTCGCCGCCGCCGTTAAGGAGCAGTTCGGCGTGACGCTTCACCGCGTCGGCGCTATCGGATTTTCGGCGATGATGCACGGATATCTTGTCTTTGACGAGGCGGGAGACATGCTCGTCCCGTTCCGCACATGGAGAAATTCCATCACGGGCGAGGCGTCGGCGATACTTTCCGAGAAGTTCCATTTCAACATCCCGCAGCGCTGGAGCATCTCGCATCTGTATCAGGCGATTTTGAACGACGAGCCTCACGTTCCCGACATCCGCTTTATGACGACGCTTGCGGGATACATACACTGGAAGCTGACGGGCGAGCGCGTGCTCGGAATCGGCGACGCGTCCGGCGTTTTCCCAATAGATCAGGCGACGAATACTTACGACGAGTGGCTCGTCAAGAAGTTCGACGACATGATAGAGCACAAGAACTACCCGTGGAAGCTGTCAGACATTCTGCCCCGCGCCGTCATGGCGGGCGGGGACGCCGGCAGGCTGACGCCCGAGGGCGCGAAGCTCCTTGACCCGACCGGAAATCTCGAGGCGGGCATCCCGCTCGCGCCGCCGGAGGGCGACGCCGGAACGGGCATGGCGGCGACGAACAGCGTTGCGCCGCGCACGGGCAACACGTCGGCGGGCACGTCCGTTTTTGCGATGGTGGTGCTCGAGCGTCCGCTCAAGGGCTATTATCCCGAGATAGACATAGTGACGACGCCGACGGGCAAGCTCGTCGCGATGGTACACTGCAACAACTGCACCTCCGATCTGAACGGTTGGGTAGATATGTTCGCGGAGCTGCTTCATGAAGCGGGCTGCGACATACCGAAGTGGAAGCTCTACGATATATTCTACTTCAAGTCCGAGGAGGGCGACGCCGACTGCGGCGGGCTCATGTCGTACGGCTATCTCTCGGGAGAGCACGTCACGGGCATGGACACGGGCAGACCGCTCTTCGTCCGCACGCCCGACGGAAACTTCAATCTCGCGAACTTCTCGCGCACGGTGCTGTTCTCGACGCTCGGCGCGCTCAAGATAGGGCTTGACATCCTCTTCGAGGAGGAGGGCGTCAAGGTCGATATGATGTACGGACACGGCGGTCTCTTCAAGACGGAGCGCGTCGGTCAGAGCTACCTTGCAGCGGCAATAAACTCGCCCGTTTCCGTTATGAAGACGGCGGGAGAGGGCGGTCCGTGGGGCATGGCGCTTCTCGCCTCCTACCTCGTAAACAAGGAGCCGGGCGAGACGCTCGAGAGCTTCCTTGCCGAAAAGGTGTTCCACGGAGAGAAGGGCACGACGCTCGAGCCGAATCCGCGCGACGTGAAGGGCTTCACCTCGTTCATCAAGCGCTACCGCGCCGGTCTCGCCGTCGAAAAGGCCGCGACCGAGAATCTGTAATTGATTGGGAATATAATGTGCGGGGGAGAAACTTCTTTCTAAGAAGTTTCTCCCCCGCGCCCCCGTTTCAAGAGCTTTTATTACGGTGGATTATTTTAGTTTTGCGCCGTCAGAGACTGCAGGATATTTCGGTCAATGAAGACCGAGATATTCGGAAATTGATTTAAATACGGGCGCGGATATTCAGAATGTCTCGACGAGCCGGCGCATTTCGTCGCGTGTCGAAACGGAGCGGGCGCGGCGTATGACGTCGTCCTGTGCCTCGACCGAAAGAGAAGTGAAGCGCGCAAGCGCGCGGGTGTCCTGAGCGAACGCCATCGCAAGACCTTCGGGCAGTTCGGAGAATTCCCCGTCGGGCAGGCGGGAAACATTCGCGTTTTCTATCCCGCCGTCAAGCGGGATGTCGGTCATATTTTCAAAAGAGCTTTTCATCTCACATATGTTCCTTTCCGGAGAAAAAATGCCTCCGACGTTAGTTTTCCGCATCGACCGACGCCGTATTCCGGAAAAATCTATCAGCTGCCGCCTGAAGCTCAAAAACAGGCATTTCATTGCATCCGCCATGCATCAGCACGGAAACGCGGACGCACGCCCGCGAGCTTTTCGGGGAGCCGTTTTTGTTTTGCATGAAAAAGTCCGCGGCAAAAAGGAAAAACAGCGCCAAAATCACGGTTTTTGCCGGCGCATATCCGAAAGTTCGATAAACCTATTGCTTTTTTTTTAGGTATATGATATACTTCATTAGTGCCTGAAATGGCTGAAGTTTTGAGGATTTCGGCATATAAAACGGGGCGTTTTTGCCCGAAATCAGAGGCCTTTTAAATGGGCGCTCTTTCCGTTTTCCGTGTGCCCCCTCGCGGTGTTGCCATCCGCGCTCGCCGTCGATTTTCCTCTCGTCTCAGTGCGGCACAGATCGGGAAATTCGCACCCTATATTAAATATAATATCGGATGTAATAACATAATAATAACGGATATGTGCCGTCTGGCACAGGGCGCCGTTACAGCGGGGCACAAACGACCGTTTATATGATTTTTTGCGATTTTTTCGTCAAAATAAAGGAAGTAACAGCAATGAAAAGGAATATACCGTTCAGCCCGCCTGACGTCGGTGAGGACGAGCTTCGGGAAATTGCAGACGCTTTAGGCTCCGGCTGGATAACGACCGGCCCGAAAACAAAGGAGCTCGAACGCGAGGTCTCGGATCTCTGCGGCGTGCAGCGTGCGGTTTGTCTCAATTCCGCGACCGCCGCCGAGGAGATGAATCTGCGTATACTCGGCATAGGTGAGGGGGACGAGGTGCTCGTCCCCGCATACACATATACGGCAACGGCGTCCGCCGCGCTCCATGTCGGCGCAAAGGTCAAATTTATCGACTCTGTCCCCGGCGGATGGGAGATGGATTATGACAGGCTCGAGGCGGCGTTTACGGAAAAGACAAAGGCTGTCATCCCCGTCGATTTCGGCGGGATACCGTGCGACTATGACGCGATATTCGATATAGTCGAAAGAAAGAGCGCACATTTCACGCCGTCCGGAAACACCGAGCTTGGCGCTCGCATACAGACCTCTCTCGGCAGAGCCGCCGTCGTCGCGGACGCGGCGCACGCGCTCGGCGCATCCCGAAAGGGGGCGCCCGTCGGATCGATAGCAGATTTCACGAGCTTCAGCTTCCACGCGGTCAAGAACTTCACGACCGCCGAGGGCGGAGCCTCCGTATGGAGACACGTCGACGGCGTCGACGACGATGAAATATACAGTGCGATGCAGCTTTACAGTCTGCACGGTCAGTCCAAGGACGCGCTCGCAAAAACGAAGCTCGGCGCGTGGGAATACGATATCATAGGTCCTTGGTACAAGTGCAACATGACGGACATTGCGGCGGCGATGGGACTTGCCCAAATGAGGCGTTATCAGGGCATGCTCGCGCGCCGTCATGAAATAATAAAGATATACGACGAGATGTGCGGCAGGCTCGGTGTGGAGCATCTTGCTCACACCTCCGATATTTACAAAAGCTCGGGGCATCTCTACGCCGTGCGTATCCCCGGGGCGAATACAGAGAGAAGGAACAAAATTATAGAAAAAATGGCTGAGGCGGGCGTCGCCTGCAACGTGCACTACAAGCCGCTTCCGATGATGACGGCGTACCGCGCGCTCGGCTGGGATATTAAGGATTTTCCGAACGCGTATGCGTTTTTTGAAAACGAGATAACGCTTCCGCTTCACACACGTCTTTCGGACGAAGACGTCGAATATGTAACGGAACAGTTCTCGCGGGCGGTGAGCAGCCTGTGAGACTGAAGCGCTGGGATGAGCTGCCGCCGGAGATGAGAACGCCGGAAGTGAAAAAATACTACGACGTTCTGAAAAACAAAGGGGCGAGCCTTGCCGCGAAGCGTGCGTTCGACATAGTCGTATCGATTTTCCTGCTAGTTTTGCTCTCTCCCGTTTTCCTGATCCTTGCCGCGGCGATAAAGCTCGACACGAAGGGACCCGTTTTTTACAGGCAGACGCGCGTGACGCAGTACGGAAGGCTTTTCCGCATACACAAGTTCCGCTCGATGGTGGAGGGCGCCGACAAGGGCTCGCTCGTTACGGTCGGGCATGACGAAAGAACGACGCGGGTAGGGAAGCTCATCCGCGGATGCCGGCTCGACGAGATATGTCAGCTCATAGACGTGCTCACGGGAAATATGACGTTTGTAGGCACAAGACCGGAGGTCCCGAAATACGTCGAAAAGTATACGCCGGAAATGATGGCGACGCTTCTTCTTCCGGCAGGAATAACGAGCGAGGCGAGCATTTATTACAAGGACGAGGCGGAGCTGCTCGACGGCGTCGACGATGTCGACGGCGTCTATATCAACAAGGTTTTGCCGGAGAAAATGAAGTACAATCTCGCGGCGATAGAAAAGACGGGCGTTTTATACGACATTAAGCTGATGATATCGACAGTATCTGCAGTCCTGCGGAAGAAATGAAAAGCAGAGAAAGTGACCGATGATAAAATGAAAATAGTTCTTTTTGACCATTACGCGGGAAGCACGGAGATGGGGATGGAATTCCGCCCCTATTATATGGCGCGCGAATGGATAAAGGCGGGGCACGAGGTCAGGATAGTCGCCGGAGACTTTTCGCATCTGAGAATAAAGAACGTCGAGGTCGAGCGCGATTTTACCGATACCGAGATCGACGGCATCACATACACATGGATAAAGACCGGAGAATACGACGGCAACGGGCTGCGCCGCGCGCTCACGATGTTCCGATATACGCGAAAGCTGTGGATGCACGCGGGCAAGCTCGCAAAGGCATGGCAGCCCGACGTCGTCATAGCCTCGTCGACATATCCGCTTGAAACTTACGCCGCGCAGCGGCTTGCCAAAAAGTCCCGAGCGCTTCTGATCCACGAGGTTCACGATATGTGGCCGTCGACGCTTTACGAGATCGGAGGGATGTCAAAGCACAACCCGTTCGTCGTGCTGATGCAGCTTGCGGAAAACTCCGCGTACAAGCATTCGGACATAGTCGTGTCGCTTTTGCCGTGCGCCGAGGAATACATGAAAAAGCACGGTCTTGCGGACGGCAAATTCGTCCATATACCGAACGGCATCGACCTTGCCGAGTGGGATGAGACGGAGCCCTTGGCAAAGGAGCACATGAAGTTTTTGTCGGACCTGCGCCATGCCGGAAAGTTTACAGTCGGCTATTTCGGCGGACATGCCCTTTCAAATGCGCTCGACGTTCTGCTCGACTCGGCAAAGCTCGAGGACGACCCCGACGTAGTGTTCGTTCTCGTCGGCAAGGGAGCGGAAAAAGAGCGGCTGATGCGGAGAAAAAATGACGAGAAAATAGACAATCTCTTCTTTCTCCCCGAGGTCTCGAAAAGGCAGATACCCGCGCTCACGTCGATGTTCGACTGCATATACATCGGCGCTCTCGCGTCGCCCTTATACCGCTTCGGCGTCTGCATGAACAAGATGTACGACTCGATGATGAGCGGGCGACCCGTCGTCTGCGCGCTGACGGCGCCGATGCTTCCGATATCGGAGCACAAATGCGGTATCGTCGTCGGCTCGGGAGATACGGACGGTATCGTCGCCGCAGTCGAAAAGCTGCGCCTGATGGATCCCTCGGAGCGCGACGCGATAGGCAAAAACGGCAGGGATGCCGTGCTCGAAAATTATACATATCCCGTTCTCGCCGCGAGATTTGAGGAGCTTTTTCACAGAACTCGCGGGTGAGGGCGCAAAAGCATCATAAATTCCCCGAAACGAAAGGAAACGCAAATGCAGTTCATTGATCTGAAAGCGCAGTATGCCGCGCTGAAGGCGGAAATAGACAACGGCATATCGGGCGTCCTTGAAAAAGGGCAGTATATAGGCGGCTCCGAGGTAGCGGAGCTCGAAGAGAAGCTCGCCGCGTTTGCGGGCCGTAAGCACTGCATAACATGCGCCAACGGAACGGACGCGCTCCAGATAGCGTACATGATTTACGGTGTGGGCACGGGCGACGCCGTGTTTTGCTCCGATATCACGTTCGTCTCCTCGACCGAGGCGTCAAAGCTGCTCGGCGCGACGTCTGTTTTCTGTGACATAGACCCCGACACATACAATATAAGCCCCGAGAGCCTCGAGCGTCAGATAAAGGCCGTTATCGCGGAGGGAAAACTGACTCCGCGCGCAGTCGTCGCCGTCGATATCCTCGGCAACCCGTGCGATTATGACGCGATAGTGCCGATATGCGAAAAATACGGACTTATCCTGATAGAGGACGCCGCGCAGAGCTTCGGCGCGTCGTATAAGGGCAAAAGGTGCTGCTCGTTCGGCGACATTTCCACGACCTCGTTCTTCCCCGCAAAGCCGCTCGGCTGCTACGGAGACGGCGGCGCGATATTTACCGATGACGACGGGATTGCCGCGCTCTGCCGCTCGATATGCGTCCACGGAAAGGGACCGCGCGGAAAGTATGACAACGTCCGCGTCGGGCTCAATTCACGCCTTGATACGCTTCAGGCGGCGATACTTCTGCCGAAGCTGCGCGCGCTCGGCGATTACGAGATAGACAGACGTCAGGCGGTCGCCGCCCGCTACAATGCGGCGTTTGAGGGAAAGCTGAAAACCCCGTTCGTTGCCGACGGCTGCGTCAGCGTTTACGCGCAGTACGCGGTGCTTGCGGACACAACCGAGGCGAGGGACAAAATTGCCGCTCACCTCAAGGAATGCGGCATTCCGAGCATGATATATTATCCGACGCCGCAGCACGCGCTGCCCGTTTTCGCGGGCGAGCCGCATTACGGCGAGACGTTTGCAAATGCCGACGACTACTGCGCGCGCACGCTGTCGCTCCCGATGCATCCGTATCTTGAGGAAAAAGAGCAGGACAGGATAATAAACGCCGTTTCGGAGGCGCTCTGATGTCAGCGGAAGCAGAAAAGGATTACTTTGTCCACGAGTCGAGCTATGTCGACGAGGGCTGCCGGATCGGAGGCGGCACGAAGATATGGCATTTTTCGCACATAATGAAGGATGCCGTCGTCGGCAAAAACTGCAACATAGGTCAAAACGTCGTCATCTCGCCGGGCGTTGTCCTCGGCGACGGCGTGAAGATACAGAACAACGTCTCGGTCTACACGGGCGTCATATGCGAGGACGGCGTGTTCCTCGGTCCGTCGTGCGTTTTCACAAACGTCATAAATCCGCGCGCCTTCATAGAGCGCAAGCATGAATACAGGCGGACCGTCGTCGGGCGCGGCGCGAGCATAGGCGCAAACGCCACGATAGTGTGCGGGCATGACATCGGAAAATACGCGTTTGTTGGAGCCGGCGCCGTCGTGACGAAGGACGTGCCCGACTACGCGCTCGTATACGGCTCTCCCGCGAGCGTCCGCGGCTATGTGTGCGAATGCGGGACGAAGCTGCCGGAATTTGACGGCGGGACCGTGGTGTGCCCCGCGTGCGGCAAGCGGTATGAAAAAGACGAAAATAATATTGTCAAGGAGATTTTCTGACTATGTCGATAAAAGAAGAACTTATAGGCAAGATCAAGGATAAAACGCTGACGATGGGCGTCTGCGGGCTCGGTTATGTCGGGCTTCCGCTCGCGGTCGATAAGGCGAAGCACGGATTTAAGACCATAGGCTTTGACGTGCAGAAGGAGAAGGTCGACCTTGTCAACGCCGGCAAAAACTATATCGGCGACGTAGTTGACGCGGACCTCGAAACGCTCGTCAGCTCAGGAATGCTCCGTGCAACGACAGATTTCTCTTTCGTAAAGGACGTCGATTTCATCGCGATATGCGTGCCGACGCCGCTTGACGCGCATCAGCAGCCCGACATCAGCTATGTCCGCTCTTCGACGGAGAGCATTTCAAAGCATCTGCGCCGCGGCTCGATAGTAGTTCTCGAATCGACGACGTATCCGGGCACGACGGAAGAGCTCCTGAAGCCTATCCTCGAAAAGGGCTCCGGTCTCGTTTGCGGCAAGGATTTCTATCTCGGCTTCTCTCCCGAGCGCGTCGACCCGGGCAACAAGATATATAAGACGAGCAACACGCCGAAGGTCGTCGGCGCGATAGGCGAGGACGCCGCAGAGGTCATCTCCATGGTGTACCGCGCGATACTCGACGGCGACGTCCACACAGTCTCGTCTCCCGCAGTCGCCGAGATGGAGAAGATACTCGAGAACACATACCGCAACATCAATATCGGTCTTGTGAACGAGCTTGCCATGCTCTGCGACAAGATGGGCATAAGCATTTGGGAGGTCATAGACGCCGCAAAGACAAAACCCTACGGCTTCCAGGCGTTTTATCCCGGTCCCGGTCTCGGCGGGCACTGCATACCTCTCGACCCCTACTATCTCAGCTGGAAAGCGCGCGAGTACGGCTTCCACACCTCGATGATAGAGTCCTCGATGATGATAAACGACAAGATGCCGGAATACACGGTCGAAAGGGCAGGAAAGATACTTAACAGATACAAGAAGGCGCTGAACGGTTCCCGCGTGCTCGTGCTCGGCGTCGCGTACAAACAGGATATAGACGACTACCGCGAGAGCCCCGCGATACGCGTTATTGAAGAGCTTGAAAAGACAGGCGCCGAGGTAGAATTCTACGATCCGTTCGTGCCCCGCTACCGCGAACACGGAAAATGGCATGAGGGCATTGAGAAAATAGACGCCGAGATCATATCGCACTACGACCTAGTTATGATAACGACGGCGCATACAACGGTGGACTATCAGATGGTAGTCGATACCGGCGTCCCCGTCTTTGACTGCAAAAACGTGACGAAGTCCGTTCACAAGGGCGACAGCGTCGAGGTGCTCTGAGCATCCCGCCGCAAAAAAACATGAAGATATGTTTCCTTTCCTCCGCGAGCAGCGCCCACACGAAAAAGTGGTGCGCGTGGTTTGCGGGGAGAGGGCACGAGGTCCACGTCGTCTCTTTTATAAATGACGAGGTGCCGGGCGCCGTCGTTCACTTTGTCGATACGGGCGCCTCGGCAGACGGGGGAGACGCGCAAAAGCTTTTATACCTGACGTCGGCGCGCCGCGTGCGGCGCATAGTCCAAGAGATTGCCCCGGATGTCGTCAACGTCCACTATGCAACGAGCTACGGGATGACGGCGGCGCTCTCGGGCATCAAGGGATATATCCTCTCAGTATGGGGTTCGGATATATACGATTTCCCGAAGAAAAGCGCCCTCCACCGCGCCATGCTGAAATTCAGCCTCAGCCGTGCGGAAAAGATCTTTTCTACGAGCCGTGCGATGGCGGAGGAGACGGGGAAGTATACGGGAAAAGACGTTATCGTCACGCCGTTCGGCGTCGATACGGAGCTGTTCTCGCCCGAAAAGAGGGCGCGCGCCGATGAAGACGGAGCGTTTGTCATCGGGACAGTCAAGACGCTCTCTCCGAAATACGGCATAGACAGGATCCTGAGAGCCGCCGCCGTAGTGAAAGAAAAAAGGCCCGACGTGCCTCTCCGCGTAAAAATTGCCGGTGACGGCGAGTGCGCGGAGGAATACAGGCGTTTGGCGGATGAGCTCGGCATAGGGGATATAACGGATTGGCTCGGCTTCATAACGCAAAAGCGAGCTGCCGAGGTTTGGGCGGATATGGATGCCGCCATTATACCGTCAGTGCTCGCTTCCGAGTCATTCGGCGTCTCCGCCGTCGAGGCGGGGGCGTGCGGGGTGCCCGTGATTATTTCCGATATTCCCGGACTTATGGAGGCAACGTGCCCCGGCAAGAGCAGCATTGTGATAAAGGACGGCGACCCCGAGGGGATCGCGGACGCCGTGATCGAATTATATTCCGACCCCGAAAAAAGGCATGCCATGGGGTGCTGCGGCAGGGAATATGTGCTCGAAAACTATCGTCTTGACGACTGCTTTTGCAAGGTCGAGAGCATATTCGAAAATGTCTCCCGGGAGACGAAGCAGAAAAAATAAGAAGCCGTTTTACGGCTCGGAGTGCAGCGAATGAAAAAGATATGTTCCGTCGTCGGGGCAAGACCGCAGTTTATAAAATTGGCCGTCGTCTCAAGAGAGCTTCGGAAAAAATACCGCGAGGTAATAATACACACGGGTCAGCACTACGACTACAATATGTCCGACGTGTTTTTCAAGGAGATGGACATACCTGTGCCGGACCGCAATCTCGGCATATCGGGCGGCACGCACGGGCAGATGACGGGGCAGATGCTCATAAAGCTCGAGGAGGTGTTTCTCGAAGAGCGCCCCGACCTCGTGCTCCTGTTCGGCGACACGAACTCGACTATGGCGGCGTCTCTCGCCGCCGTGAAGCTGCATATACCCATATGCCACGTTGAGGCGGGAAACAGGTTCGGAACGCTCGAAAGCCCAGAAGAGGTCAACCGCATCGTTACGGACCACACCGCGTCGCTCGACCTCGCCTGCACGGAGTCGAGCCTCGAGTTTCTCGAAAGGGAAGGTCTCGGGGAAAAGTCATATCTTGTCGGCGACCCGATGTATGACGCGTTCCTTTATTATTCGCGCCGCCTTACGGGAGACGAGACGTGCGAAATCCTTGATTTTTCGGGAAACAAAGTCACGCTTCCGCGCGAATATTATTACATGACCTGCCACAGGCAGGAGAATACCGACACGGACGAAAAGCTCGACGGCATATTCTCCGCGATGGAGTCGCTCGACGCGCCGACAGTTTATCCCGTCCACCCGAGAAATCACGACCGCGCCGAAAGACTGTGCTCGGAAAGAAAATATAAAAATATCATACTGACAGAGCCTGTCGGATACAAGGCGTCGATAGCGCTTGTCAACGGCGCAAAAAAGATAGTCACCGATTCCGGCGGAGTTCAGAGAGAGGCGTTTTTCGCCGGAAAGCAGTGCGTTACGGTGCTCGATTTCGTCGTCTGGCCCGAAACGATGAAGGGCGGCTGCAACCGGCTCGCGAAGCCGGAGCGGGACGATATCCTCGAAAAGCTCGCCTCCGAGCCCGTCTTTGACGAGACATACAGACCATTCGGCGACGGACGCTCAGCAGAAAAGATCGTCGAACGAATAGACTGTTTTCTCGCGGCGCGCGGTTGAGAGGTTTTTATGAAGCGGTGCATATATCATCATCCACATCCCATAAGTCCTGATCCCGGGACAGGGTCGGCTCTGCGCCCGCATAAGATGCTGGCGGCGTTCCGCGCGCTCGGCTACGAGGTTTCGGAGATAACGGGGTACAGCCGTGAGCGCAAAGAAAAGATCCGCGCCGTAAAGAAGCTGATCGAGGACGGCGTCGAATTTGATTTTCTTTATGCCGAGAACACAAACGACCCCGTCATGCTTTCTGACGCGGATCATATACCGCGCCACCCGTGCATGGATTTTTCGTTTTTTAAATTTTGCAGTCATAATAAAATTCCCGTGGGTCTTTTCTACCGCGATATCCATTGGAAATTCCCAATATTCAAAAGCGCCGCCTCTCTTCCGAAGCGCATGGTGCTCACACCTCTTTTCGGATACGACATGATGCGGTACAAAAAGCTGCTCGACGTGATGTTTCTGCCGACGGAAATGATGAGAAAATACGTTCTCCCCGACATAAATTTCGCAGAGCTTCCGCCGGGGGGAGACCCAAACCCCGCCATACTGGAGGAGAAGCTCGGGCGCTCGCCTGCGGCGGACGGAAAGCTGCGCGTCTTCTACGTCGGCTCCCTCTCGGAGCTTTATGACAACAAAAAGTTGTTTTGTGCTGTCAAAAATACTGACGGCGTTTATCTGACCGTCTGCACGAAAGAAAACCAGTGGCAGGCTGTGCGCGGCGACTACGAGCCGTATATGTGCGACAGAATAAGCATAGTTCATAAATCGTCGGGAGAGCTTGCGCCATATTACCGCGAGGCGGATATTTTCGCATGCTGCCTCGACAATGACGAATATCTCGATATGGCGATGCCGCTGAAGCTGTTTGAGGCTTTGAGCTACGGCACACCCGTGCTTGCGACGGACATTCGCTCCGTTTCGGAGTTTGTCAGCCGCGAGGGGATAGGCTGGGTCGCAAAGAGCGACGCCGGAGAGATTTCCGCCGTGCTCGAAAGACTGAGGGACGATCCCCGCGAAATAGCGGAAAAAACAAAAAATACGGTAAAAGCCGCCGGGCGCAATACATGGCGTGACCGTGCCGCGCGCGCGGCGGAGATACTGACAGAAATAAAAAACAAAAAGGAACCGAAAAAATGAGATACGCTCTTATCGGCTGCGGCCGTGTATCGACAAACCATATAAAGGCGGCGCTTGCCGACAAGCTCGAAATAGCCGCCGTCTGCGACCTGCTCCCCGAGGCGATGGAGAGCCTGCTCGCAAAGCACGGACTTGAAAAGGATACGTCGATCCTCCGTTATACGGATTACAAAAAGATGGTGGACGAGGTGAAGCCGACGCTCGTCAGCATCGCGACGGAAAGCGGCTGCCACGCGGAGATCGCGCTTTACTGCATCGACCGCGGAGTAAACGTCATAGTCGAAAAGCCTATGGCGATGTCCATACCGGACGCTGAGGAAATAATCCGCCGCAGTGAAGAAAAGCACGTCAAAGTGTGCGCGAGCCATCAGAACCGATTCAACGTCGCCGTGCAGAAGACGCGCGCGGCGCTCGAGGCGGGCAGATTCGGAAAGCTGTCGCACGGCTCGATCCACGTCAGGTGGAACCGCGGCCGCAGCTATTACGAGCAGGCGCCTTGGCGCGGAACATGGGCTCATGACGGCGGCTGCCTCATGAATCAGTGCATACACGGGATAGACCTTCTCCGCTGGATGATGGGAGACGAGGTCGACGAGGTCTACGGCGTCACTAACCGCCGCTTCCATGACTATCTCGAATGTGAGGATATAGGTATGGCCGTCGTGAAATTCAAAAACGGCGCCGTCGGCACTGTCGAGGGCAGCGTCAACATATACCCGCACAATATAGAGGAAACGCTCTGTCTTTTCGGCGAGACCGGGTCAGTCAAAATAGGCGGCACATCCGTCAACAACATCGACGTTTGGGAATTCGCGGACGCCGGAGAGGGAGACGACGAGAACAAAGGCTTCAGCGAGGCGACCGTGAACGTCTACGGAAACGGGCATACGAGCCTGTTTGCGGATATGATCGACGCCATCGAAAACGACCGCAAGCCTTATGTCGACGCTGTGGCAGGCAGAAACGCGCTCGAGCTCGTGCTCGCAATATATGTGTCGTCGGCGACGGGAAAGCCCGTGAAGCTGCCGCTCAAGGATACGGCTTCGACGGATTTCGCGGGACTGTTCGACAGATGAACGGCAGCATGATATCGCTCTTTCTTTATCCGCTGGAATTTAGGACACAAAAGGAGCCATAATATGCGGTTTATTTGTTCGTTAATTAACATACTTTCGAGACCTTTTGCGGGTATCGGCGAGAAGGTCAAGTCATCGATAAGGACGGCGTCATATTTTGCAATATTCTTTATGGCGCTCCTTTACGGTTCTGTGCTCGGCGGCGTCCATTTACTGATAAAGTGCATTGTCGGCGCCGTTCTTATGGGGATCGCGATACTTTTTACGGCGGACGGAAAGGTAAAACCTGTCAAATGGAGCATTCCCGGTGTGATTTTGTGGTTTGGTCTCGGACTGATACAGCTTTTGTCAGGGCTCTTTGTTTCGCTTGAATACCTTCCGATGGCGATGATATGGCTCGTGGGATTTCCGGCGATGTTTATCGTTTTCGGCTCGAGGGACGGCGAAGGCAGGACGGAGCTGTTCGCAGAGGCTGCGAGAGCGGCGAATCTCGCGCTTATAATCATGCTCGTCGGCTCCGTTCTTCTCGTTCCGCTCACTCACAGGCAGTACGGTGGCATTCTTAACAATTCAAACGGCGTCGGACAGTGGATCACGTTCGGATACGCTGCGGTCCTGTTTTTGTACTATAACGGCGGAAACTCAAAAAAGCTCCGTATTTTATACGGAGTAGAAATATCCATGATATTCCTCTTCATGTTTATTTCACGCGGAAGGACCGCCGCGCTCTCGATTTTAGCGATGAGCGTCGTATTCGTCGTGTGCCGTCTGAAATTTATTAAGAATGACTGGCGTTACTGGCTGAAGAGGATACCGATGTACGCGCTCTGCCTCCTTTTGACGGTCGCAGTCACGATAGGGGTGAACTGGCTCGTCGCGGAGAGGCTCAACGAGGCGCTCCGCTTTCCGGATAAATTCGATAACGACGTATTTGACAGCATTGACGATGACGAATCGGACGAAACGCAGCCGGAGTTCGGAGAGCTGCTTGACAGCTTCATCGGACGCTTCCTCGGCAAGGACAAGGCCGGGACCGGACTTAACAATCTCTCATCCGGCAGAACGGGCATATGGATCGAGACGATACGCATGCTCAATCTGCTCGGTCACCACAGCAGCGAGCATATAATTACGGACCGCAACGGCGACGTCGGAGTAAACGTTCACAACACGCCGCTCCAGTTCGCGTTCGACAACGGCGTTTTCGCCGGTATCTTATATACTGCGCTCGTGGTTTACGGCGGCGTTGTCATGCTTAAAAGGACAAAAAAGAGCCGCACACTCCATAGTACGGACGCTTTCTTCCTCGTTATCCACGCAGGCTACTGCGTAACGACACTGTTGGCGAGCGTTAATTTGCCGTTCCTATACCTTATAGCATTCTTATATTATATGACATATGCCTCCGCCCTTGAAGGCAGCGGCGAAACAAAAGAAACAAAACAGGCGAAAAAGGGTTAAAAAAAGCTGCCTTTGAGAGGTGACCTGATGAAAAAAAAGCTGCTTCTTGTAACAAACGGATTTCCTTTCGGAAACAGCGAGCGCGGGTTCCTTTCGACAGAGTACGCAGAGCTTCGCGAAAAATTCGATATGTATATAGCCGCCCGCATCCCGACACCGGACGCGGGCGAGCTTGAAGCCGGGTGCGTAAGCGTCGGAATAGAACCGTCTCACGTTATCTGCACCGGTGGAAAAAAGCTCAGCGCATGGCGCACGCTCGCTCAGATCTTGCGTCCGTCCGTCATGCGTGAAATATGGCGCTGCCGCTGCGGCGGCGCGCTGTTTTTAAAGCGCGTCAGCGCCGTTTTGAGATATTCGGCGAGAGCGGACGAATTCGAGTGGGATATAAGGGATTTTGCAAAAGAACGAGGCCTCACAGGCGATAACGGCGTTGACATCATATACACTTATTGGTGTACGCAGTCAACTCTTGCGGCAGCAAGGCTGAAGGCGAAGACGCCGTCTCTGCGCGTCGTGACGCGCTTTCTCGGATATGACCTTTACAACGAGCGGACGGAGGAGGGGTGGCAGCCCTTCCGCTATGATATAGGACAGATCTGCGACAGGCTCGTTTTTGAGGACAATATCGGGAAGGAATATTTTCTCACGCACTGGAGGAAAACGCCCGGCGAGCGGTGCGTCGCATCGTTTCTCGGCTGTCCCGAGATGCGCCGCGTTTTGCCGTCGCCGTTGCCGTCTGACAGGTTGACGGTCGTCAGCTGCTCGAATATGATACCGCTGAAGCGGGTAGAGCTTATCATAGACGCGCTTTCGGAGCTTCCGGCGGACGTTAAAGTTTCGTGGTATCATATCGGAGACGGGACGTCGCGGGATGAGCTCGAACGCAGGGCAGAGGAAAAGCTCGGGAAAAAAGAGAACGTCGAACGGCGCTTCTGCGGATATGTGATGAACTCCGAGATAAACGGCATCTATGAGGAGCTCCGCCCGGAGCTTTTCGTCACGGCCTCGTCTACGGAGGCGGGATGTCCCGTCTCGATACTCGAAGCTTTCGCCATGGGTATTCCGGCGATAGCGACGGCAGTTGGTGGAATATCGGAAGTCGTCATTACGGGGAAAACGGGATATCTGCTCCCCGCGGACGTGACGGCGGGTGAGATCGCCGCCTCGATAACGGATTTCTTCCGTATGCCGGCGGAAAAGAGAAGAGAGCTCGCCGACGGCGCGTATGCGTTTTGGAAGGAGAGGTGCGACGCCGCAGAAAACGCGCGCGGCTTCGTTTCAATGCTCTGCGAACTGTAATTTTAACTTTTGGAGCTGAACATGAGAAAGCTGATAGAAAGGCTGAAGGAGCTTGCCAAAGAGGGACTTTTTCATATCTTCGGAAGCAGTGTGATAGCTCAGATGGGCTCGCTCATATCGTCCATCGTCGTTATCCGCAGACTCCCGAAGGCGGACTACGGCTACTACGTCAGCGCGCACAATATTTATT
>CANRKP010000019.1 GCA_947631245.1 uncultured Clostridia bacterium | reverse complement strand
TCCTGTGCTCGTTCGTCCGAGCTTCGTGCTCGGCGGGCGCGCGATGCAGATAGTGGCGAAGGAGGAGCACCTGAGGCATTATCTGAAGACGGCGGTCGAGATAGACGAAGACAAGCCGGTGCTCGTCGACAAGTACATAGGCGGAAAAGAGCTCGAGGTCGACGCGATCTGCGACGGGACCGACGTGTTCGTGCCGGGCATAATGGAGCTCGTCGAGCGGACGGGAGTTCATTCGGGAGACTCGATATCGGTATATCCGACGTTCAGCGTCTCCGACAAGGTCAAGGGGACGATCCTCACATATGCGAAGAAGCTCGGCCTCGGCATTGGCATCGTGGGGCTTTACAATATCCAGTTCATCGTTGACAAAAACGACAACGTGTTCATAATCGAGGTCAACCCGCGCTCGTCGAGGACGGTGCCGTTCCTCTCGAAGGCGACGGGTTACAGCCTCGCGGACATCGCGACAAACGTCATCCTCGGGCACAGTCTGCGGGAGCAGGGGATCTTCTCCCTTTACCCCGACGAAAAGAAGAGGTACTACGTTAAGGTGCCGGCGTTCTCGTTCTCGAAGCTGAACGGCATGGATTCTTACCTCTCGCCGGAGATGAAGTCGACGGGCGAGGCGATAGGATACGACGAAAAGCTGCACCGCGCGATGTATAAGGCGATGACGGCGTCGGGCATGAAATTACAGAATTACGGCACGGTGCTCGTCACGCTCGCGGACGAGGACAAGGAAGAGGCGCTGCCGCTCGTGAAGCGGTTCTACGACATGGGCTTCAATATCGAGGCGACGATAGGGACCGCGAATTTCCTGCGCGCGCACGGCATCAGGACGAGGGTAAGAAAAAAAATATCGGAGGGGAGCACCGATATCCTTGATTCCATCCGCACGGGGTACGTCAGCTACGTTATCAACACGCGCGCCGTCATGTCCGGCGTCCACTACGAGGACGGCGTTCAGATCCGCCGCTGCGCGACGGAGAACAACGTCACGATATTCACCTCTCTTGACACCGTGCGCGTCCTGCTCGACGTGCTCGAGGAAATAACGATAGGCATCTCGCCGATAGACGAGGATTAAATAGAGGGTGAAATAGTGTGCGGGGGGAAGAACTTTTGCAAAAGCTCTTCCCCCCGCGCCCCATTTTTCAAAACCTTTTGATAAGGGGATTTTTTATTACGAATGTGAAGTTTTGTCGTCGGGCGTGTATTTTATTATGTCTGAAACGCCGCAGTCGAGGATGCGGCAGAGGTCGTCGAGCGTGACGGTCGTTATAGGAAGGCCGTGCTTGAGGCGGTCGAGCGTTCCCTTGCTGAAGCCGTAGGTCTTGATGAGGGAGTATGTGGTGACGTTCTTTTTCTTCATCGTTTCCCAAAGGGGTCCATACGATATCATTTTCGCCCACGCCTCCGCTCTTTTTTTTTAATTATATTTTATTGAAAAGGTCTTGACTATACCCAATAAAATGGGTATAATAAGTTCATAAAACAGCAAAGACAAGGGAGTTTACAGACAAAATGCCGAAATTTGATGATCTTCAAAAGCTGAAGGAACTGCACGACAGCGGAGTGATAAACGACGAGGAATACGAGACGCAGAAGAAAAAGATACTCGACGCGCCCGACGCTGAGCCTCAGCAGGCGCAGGCGGCGCAGCCCCAGCCTCAGATCGTGATAAACAATACGAACATGAACCAAAACCAAAACGTCGCCGGAGCGGGTCTCGGGCTGAAGCCGAAAAACAAATGGGTTTCGCTCCTGCTCTGCCTGTTCCTCGGTTTCGTCGGCGCGCACAAGTTTTACGAGGGCAAAATCGGTCTCGGCATCGCATACATATTCACAGGCGGATTATGCGGCATCGGCGTTATCGTCGACTTTATTCAGCTTCTCTTCAAGCCCGACACATACTACGTCTGACGCCTGCCCTCAATACCATTCCCCTTTTAAAAAGGGGTACGGGGATGGAAAGAAAATGCCTCACAGCGGCATTTTCTTTCCATCCCCGATTTTTATATTCTTCCCTTACACGAGCCGACCGAAGATAAGGTTTATGAAGAAGCAGACGACGATTCCGGTGGCAGTCGGGATGAGGGCGGCGGCGAGCGTCCAGCGCAGGCTCTTCGTCTCGCTTTTGACTGTGAACAGCGTCGTCAGGCACGGGCTGTGCATGAGGCAGAACACCATCATGCAGACGGCGGTGACGGGCGTCCAGCCGTTCGAGGCGAGCAGCCCGTGAAGCTCGGAGAGCGAGGCGTATCCCGTCAGCGTGCCAGAGGCGGTGTAAGCCATTATTATTATCGGGATGACGATCTCATTCGCGGGCAGACCGAGGATAAAGGCGAGAAGAATCACGCCGTCGAGCCCTATCGCCGAGGCGAACGGGTCGAGAAAGCCGGAGCATATCGAAAGGATGCTTTCCCCGCCGACGGTGACGTTTGCCGCGAGCCAAATCAGGAGCCCCGCGGGGGCGGCGGCGACGACGGCGCGGCGCAGGACGAAGAGCGTTCTGTCGAACACGGAGCGGACGAGTATCTCGCCGACCTTCGGTTTTCTGTACGGCGGAAGCTCGAGCGTGAATGACGACGACTCGCCGGCGAGCACCGTTTTTGAAAGAATATAGGTGACAAAAAGGGAGAAGAGCACGCTTCCGACGACGACGGCGGTCAGAAGGAGCGAGGAGAGGAGAGAGGAGGCGGCGAAAAACATTGTGATTATCGCCGTCAGCGTCGGAAAGCGGCCGTTGCAGGGGACAAAGCCGTTCGTAAGTATCGCGAGCAGGCGCTCGCGCGGGGAATCTATTATGCGGCAGCCGACGACGCCGGCGGCGTTGCAGCCGAAGCCCATGCAGGTCGTGAGCGCCTGCTTTCCGCACGCGCCGCAGCGGTGCAGCGGTCTGTCGAGATTGTACGCGATGCGGGGCAGGTATCCGACGTCCTCGAGCAGGGTGAAGAGCGGGAAGAATATCGCCATCGGCGGCAGCATGACGGAGACGACCCACGCGAGCACGCGAAAAACGCCGTCGACGAGCGCGCCGCGCACAAATTCAGGTGCATGTATATATGAAAAAAATGAGTTGAGCGGCGCCTCGGCAGAGAAGAGAAACGAGGCGAGCGCGTCCGAGACGTAATTTGCGCCCGCGACCGTTATCCACAGGATCAGGGCAAGGAACGCGAGCATGACGGGAAACGCCGTTATACGCCCCGTCAGCACGCGGTCGAGGCGGCGGTCGCGGACGTCGCCGCCGTGCTCCGGCAGCGTCACGACGTCGCGGCACGCGTCCTCGGCGACGGCGAGCAATCTGTTCGCTATGCTGTCGCGCGCCTTGTCGTCGCCGGAGACGCCCGTCGTGATGTCCCTTATCGCGAGCCAGCGGGCGGGGACGTTTTCGCCCGTGTCGGCGTATTTTTCCGCAGTCTCGGAAATCAGGCGCTCGGTTTTTTCGTCATACTTTATCGGCGGCGGGGACGGCAAGAGCTCACCGTCCGTCAGCCTGTCGAGAACAGAGACGAGAGATGAAAGCGTGCGCTTCTTTTTCGCCGTCACGCCGACGACGGGGAGCCCGAGGCGAGACGAAAGAAGCGGCAGGTCGAGGCGGATGCCGCGGCTTTTCGCCTCGTCGAGCAGGTTAACGCAGACGATGACGCGCGGTGTGAGCTCCGTTATCTGCAATACGAGGTTGAGATTTCGCAAAAGCGCCGTCGCGTCGCAGACGACGATGACGGCGTCCGCCTCGCCGGAGGCGATAAAATCGCGCGCCGCCTCCTCGTCCTTCGAGTTGGCGAGAAGGGAATATGTACCCGGGATATCGACAAGGGTGTATTCGTGCCCCCCTGAGGAAAAGACGCCCTCCGCCCGCTCCACGGTCTTTCCGGGCCAGTTCCCCGTGTGCTGATGAAGTCCTGTCAGCGCGTTGAAAACGGTGCTTTTTCCGACATTCGGGTTGCCCGCGAGCGCGACGGTGACGCCACGCCGTTCACCGCGCCGTTCGCCCCGAGGCAAGTCTCCGAGCGCGCCTTTGCCGACGGAGCTTCGTGTAAGTCCCATATTGACCTCCGTATAAAGGAAAAAATACAAAAATAAGCGCCCCTGCCGAGCGCGGGACACGTCATATAATAGCCCCGCGCAGCGTAGGATATAATAAAAAATCAATGTGACGTGTCGGGGACGCGTCTATAACATATTATTCCTCATATGCCCGAGAGGTGAGGAAAGAGAGGCTTTAGCATGGCGGGGAGCGGAGAGTTTTACACGCAGAGAGGATACGACACGCGGGACGGCGGCGCGCTCACGACGGCGATGGAGGATTATCTTGAGATGATATGCCGCATCGCACGCGCGGGCGAGGACGTGAGGGTCCGCGCGCTCTCGGAGCGGCTGCACGTCAAGCCCTCGTCCGTTTCGAAGATGACGGCGCACCTCGACGCGCTCGGATATGTGAGCGCGGAGCGGTACGGGATAATAAAGCTGACGGAGGTGGGACGCGGTATCGGGGACTATCTTCTGTACCGTCACGACGTCGTCGAAAAATTCCTGCGCGCGCTCAACGGCACGCGCGACGAGACCGAGCAGGCGGAGAGGATAGAGCACTACCTCGACCGCAGGACGGTCGCAAATCTCGAACGGCTGACAAGGACGATGTGAAAAATGAAAAAATCAAAATTCGCGGGCGCATCCCGCGGATTTTTTTGCCGTTTTGTCGGGAATGGCGCGGGGGCGCTTGCGATATGCTTTGCCGTGTGGTAAAATACAGTCGGAAAAGCCTCGCTCGGAGGGATAAAAGATAAGACATGATAAAATACGACAAAAAGGCGTTCGCGCGCCTCTGCCGCAGGGCGGCGGCGGATGGCTGCGTGCTTCTCAAAAACGACGGCGTGCTCCCGTTTTCGGGCGGGGAGCGCGTAGCGATATTCGGGCGCACGGCGTTCGACTACCTCGCCTCGGGCACGGGCTCGGGCGGCTGCGTCCATCCGGCGCACAAAACGAGCATTGCGGAAGGGCTTCTGAAGGACAGAGCCGTCCGCGTCGACGGCGGCATGCTGGACCTTTACAGGCGCTGGCTGAAGGACCACCCGTTCGACGCCGGAAACGGCTGGGCGACGGAGCCGTGGCATCAGGAGGAATTCGTCCCGTCTGAGGACGATGTGATCGCCGCGGCGTCCCGCTCGGACGGCGCGGTCGTCGTTATCGGCAGATGGGCGGGAGAGGACAAGGACAACAGCCCCGTCCCCGGCAGCTGGTATCTGACGGAGGACGAGGAAGCGCTCCTGTCGCTTGTGACGAAGCATTTTCCGCGCACGGCAGTGCTGCTCAATACGGGCAATATCATAGACATGAGCTGGGTCGAAAAGATTGGCGTCGGCGCCGTAATGTACGTTTGGCAGGGCGGACAGGAGGGCGGCGTTGCGGCGGCGGACGTTATAACGGGCAGAGTTTCACCGTCCGGCAAGCTGACCGACACCGTCGCCGAGATCGGGGACTACCCGTCGAAGAATTTCGGCGACCCCGAATGCACCGTATACGAAGAGGACATATACGTCGGATACAGGTATTTTGAGACGTTCTGCCCCGAGCGCGCGCTCTATCCGTTCGGGTTCGGGCTGTCGTACACGGGCTTTGAGATCAAATACACGGACGTGCACGCTGCAAACGGAAAGATCTTCGTCACGGCGAGCGTCAAAAACACCGGCGGACGTCCCGGACGCGAGGTCGTGGAGCTCTATTTTTGCAAGGCGGGCGGGAAATTACGCACGCCGTCGGCGGCGCTTTCGGCATACAAAAAAACGCGCATGCTGAGACCGGGCGAGACGCAGACGCTGCGCCTGTCATTCCCGATCGGGGCGATGGCGTCATACGACGACAGCGGCGCGACGGGGCATAAGTCCTGCTATGTTCTCGAGGCGGGAGAGTATAATATTTTCGCCGGAACGGACGTGAGGTCGGCGGTCGACGCCGGTCCGATTTTTACCTATACTGTGAAAAAGCTCACGGTCGTCGAGCGCTGCACGGAGGCGCTGTCGCCGACGCGGGAATTTTTCCGCATATGCCCGCGCGCGACCGACGGGGGCATCACGGTCGGGCATGAGAGAGTTCCGACGCGCACGTACGATTTGGTCGGGAGAATAAAAGACTGCCGTCCCGAGCTCGGGATAGAGTATACAGGCGACAGAGGCATAAAACTGGCTGACGTGAAGTCGGGCGCACACACGATGGGGGAATTCATCGCTCAGCTCGACGCGGACGAGCTATCAGCTGTCGTCAGGGCGGAGGGCATCGCGAGCCCGAAGCCGGGCGTATGGACGACGGCGGTGTTCGGCGGCGTTTCCGACACGCTGGAGAAGTACGGCGTGCCGATGGTGACGAACGTCGACGGACCGTCCGGCATCCGCTCCGACGCGGGCGACGAGGCGACGCTTTTGCCAAACGGAACGCTCCTCGCCTCGACGTTTGACGACGCGCTCGTAGAGGAGCTCTTTACATACGAAGGGCTTGAGCTCAGAAAGCACGGCATTGACGCGCTGCTCGGTCCGGGCGTCAACATCCACAGAAGCCCGCTCTGCGGACGGAATTTCGAGTATTTCTCCGAGGACCCGTATCTCGCCGGAAAAATGGCTTCTGCGGTCTGCCGCGGCATCGCGGTCTCGGGCTGCAACGCGACGCTGAAGCATTTTGCGGCGAACGATCAGGAATTCCATCGCGGCGACTGCGATTCCGTCATGAGCGAGCGGTGCGCGAGGGAGATATATCTGCGCCCGTTCGAGATCGCGGTAAAGGAAGGCGGCGCCGTGTCGATAATGACGTCGTACAACCTTTTGAACGGGTGTCACTGCGCGTCGAATTACGACCTAACAACGACGATTTTGCGCGGCGAATGGGGCTTTGAGGGCTTCGTCATGACTGACTGGTGGGCGAAGGGCAACAGGTTCGGCATGAGGGGGAGCGTGAAAAACCTCGCCGAGATGGTCCGCGCGCAGAACGATATCTACATGGTCGTCACCGATGTGGACGAAAACGACGACGATATAAAGAGCTCGCTCGAAGACGAAGATTTTGACATTCTGACGCTCGACGAGCTGAGGCGGTGCGCGATGAACATCCTCCGCTACATAATGGCGACGCCGTCATTTTCGCGGATGGAAAAGGGAAAGGAATGAAAAATGGAGCTTAAAGGCAAACGCATAACATTTTTAGGCGACAGCATAACAGAGGGCTGGGGCACGAGCGACGCGAGGTTCAGATATGACAATGTGCTCGCGGAGAAGGCGCAGCTCGGGAGCATTTTCACTGACGGCATAGGCGGCACGAGGATAGCGTATCAAAGACGCGCGTCGGACGACCCGAGGCGCGACCTCTACTTCTGCGGACGCGCGGCGGCGCTCGATCTCTCGGGCGACGTCATAGTTGTGTTCGGCGGCACGAACGATTACGGGCACGGAGACGCGCCGTTCGGCACGGCGGAGGACAAAACGCCGGACACGTTCTGCGGCGCGGTTGGCTGGCTCATGCGGTTTCTGCGCGGGAGATACCCCGGGTCGAAGGTGGTTTTCATGACGCCGACGCGTCGGCAGGGCGGCGGCGTGCCGTCGCCGGTCACGGGAAAGACGCTTGCAGAATATGCGGACGCGATAGTGAAAGCCGGCGAGCGGTACGGGGTAGAGGTGCTCGACCTGTACAACACGCTCGGCATAGATCCCGACAACGATGACGACAGGGCGCGCTATACTATAGATGGGCTCCACCCGAACGACGCGGGGCACGAGCTAATCGCCGAGGCGCTGTACCGCCGCCTCACCTCGCTCTGATGTGCCGCTGCGGGGGGTGGCCCCTCTGGGACACGATGAGGGATTACCACGATACGGAATGGGGCACGCCGCTCCATGACGACAGGAGGCAGTTCGAGCACCTGATGCTCGAGGCGATGCAGTGCGGCCTTTCGTGGACTGTAATAATGAAAAAGCGCGCCATACTGCGCGCCGCATTTGACGGGTTCGACTATGAAAAGATCGCGTCATACGATGACGGCGACGTTGAAAGGATACTCGCCGTTGACGGGATGATAAAGTGCGGAAGAAAGGTTTTGGCGGTCATAAATAACGCGCGGCACTTTCTTGAGGTGCGGGCGGAGTTCGGCTCGTTTGACAGCTACATATGGCGCTTTACGGGCGGGAAAACGCTGCTGTATGAAGGACACAGCGCGGGGCACGTCCCGGCGAAAAATGCGCTCTCCGAGAGGATATCGAAGGACTTGCGCGCGCGGGGATTTTCTTATCTCGGTCCCGTGACGGTGTACGCGCACCTCCAGGCGAGCGGCATCATAAACGACCACGAGGAGCGCTGCTTCAGATATGCGGAGATAAACGCGGCGGCGGACGTGATGCGCGTGACCGAGGAGTTCGCCGGAGTTGTGTAAAGAAACAGTGAAATAAAGAGAAAAGGGCCCGGGGAGGCTTTCGCAAAAGTCACTCCCACGGGCCCTGCCCATTATGAAAAATTATTCGGCGTCGTCAGTCTTGTCGTCGTCGGTTTCGGTTTCTTCGTTGTCGTTGCAGCAGCACTCGTCGGATTCTTCGTCGCAGCAGCAATCATCGTCGCAGCAGCACTCGTCGTCCTCATCGTCGCAGCAGCAGCACTCGTCATCATCATCGAGATCGTCGATATCCTCGAGATCGACTGTGATCTTCAGATACTTCTTGAAAACGCGCTCGAGGATGACCTCGGCGGCAACAAAAGCTCCAATTACGGCGGCGATCACTATGAGCGCGCGCCAAAAACCTTTACACGGGCAGTTTTTCTTTTCCATTTTAAAAAACTACCTCCTTTCATTTTTTATTTTTCAGACAAAGGACATTGTCCATTGTCTTCGATTGTATTATATCATGAGGAAAAAGTGTAGTCAAGCATATTATGTGCAATACTGCGCGAAATAATTGCGCGCGAGCGGCAAAATGTGAGAAAATTTTGTCGTGCGGCATCATTTCTCACGGCTCCTGTCGCGGCCTCATATGAGCGGAAACGACCCGCCTTCAAATTTTTTGCCCTTGAAATCGGCGTTGCAGAAATAGGGCGCGTTGTCCTCGCGGCGCCCGACCCCGAGCGGGGAAAGGTCCATCCCGAGCCGCAGGAGCTTTTGATATGTTTTGTCCATAATATTCCCTCCTGAAATAGGACCTTATCGGTCGGTGAGACTGCGGTAAAGCTTCATCAGCTCCGCCGTGCACTCACTCTCTGTTATATCGCGCGGAAAGCCGTATGCGGCGATGACGGCGTAATCATTGGCGCGGTGAGCGGCGCGGAGCTCGCGAGGCATTGTGAGGTCGTCATAGAGATCGGCGAGCGAGCAGTCCGGATAGAGGGCGCGGGCGTCGAGAATAGCGCGGGCAGTCGACTCGATGCGGGCTGTCTGCTCTTTATCGGGCGTCGGCCACGGAAAATTGTTGTAAACGATTGAGCCCGAATAACGATATCTCATTTCAAGTCTCCCACAGACTGTTTTCATCCACGCCATGTGAACGTTTGAGGTGAGAATGCCGAAATGATACAGCGTTGCATCGGGCACGATGGAGCAGGAATCTGCCGCAATTACCTCGGGGTCCATAAATCCGATTGGAATATATTTTCTTTTTTCAGACGATACTCGCGGGACGATGAGATATGTATTGTCGGTTTGCGGAGTGGAGAAAAACTGATACGGCTTTTCGGCAGATTTTCTTGTCGGTTCAGCCGTGCTTTTCAGGCGCATTGCCTTTACATTCTCAAGCCGCCGCATTATTTCCTTGTTTTTTCTGTATACGGTCGGCGAAATTCCCTTGAGCCACAGGCAATATCTGATTTCATCATTGTTGAGGTAATCCCTTGCGCCGACATAACGGCGTATGCAGCAGCTTAAATTCGGGTCGCTTTTCAAGATTTCATTGCGCTCTTCGGTGGAAAGAATAAGGTTCCCGCCATCTGTCGGCTGGTTTCCCTTAGTCATTTTCGGCACGCTGCATATCGGTGTGCCTCTGCTTTCAATAAAAACATTCGGCGCATTCAGCAGATATGGATTGATATTTTCTGCCAGATTCAGCCTGTCGTTGTCGTATATTATCTTCGGCTGTCCGTCGTCATAACGGCTGAAGCCTATAATAACGCAGTGGACATGGGCTTTAAGGCTTGCCTCGCTGTCCCATCTGAATGTCCTGTATGCAAAGCATATGTGAACTTTGTATTTTTCAATAAGAGTTCTCCACAAGGGCGCTGTCTGTTCTCCCTGTGTTATTGAATTTGTGGAGACAAGCGCTGCCTTGATTTTTGTTCCCTCCATAAAATCAGCGGTTTTGCAATACCACGCGCCGACATAATCGATGCTGTTTGACAGTTTTATCTTCCCGAAGATATTTACTGCTTCGCTTTTTTGACTGTCTGACATCATGGATGCCCCGACAAAAGGAGGGTTGCCCATTATATAGCTGAGCGTTTCCCTCGGCGTCACCGTCTCCCAGTCGATGCGGAGGGCGTTTGCCTCCACTATGCCGGCATTTGAAGTCAGGGGGAGAAAGTCGAGGTGAGATTTAACAATATCCTCGGTCTCCTTCATCATCTGAGACTCAGCGATCCACAGCGCCGTTTTTGCGACGGTAACGGCAAAATCGTTGATTTCGATGCCGCAGAACTGGTCGATCGACACCTTGATGATGTCTCCGGTCTCAAAAACGATTTGGTCGCCGTGCAGTATCTTTATCACCTCGTTTTCGAGGCGGCGAAGCGAGAGGTACGTTTCGGTCAGAAAATTCCCCGAGCCGCAGGCGGGGTCGAGAAAGCGGAGGCGCGACAGCTTGTCCTGAAATTCACGCAGCCGCCTTTCTCTGACGTTTGGCTGTTTTGAGGCTTTTATTTCCTCAAGCTCATGGTGCAGCCCGTCGAGAAAAAGAGGGTCTATCACCTTATGTATGTTTTCGATCGACGTATAGTGCATACCGCCGGAACGCCTCGTTTCGGGATTCAGCGTGCTCTCGAAAACGGCGCCGAAAATCGTCGGGCTGATGGAGCTCCAGTCAAACCCGTCCGATGCGGTGTTAAGTAGAAGGTCTATGATCTCGTCGGAAAAATTAGGTATCTCTATACTCTCGTCACGGAAAAGGCCGCCGTTGACATACGGAAACTCCGAAAGCAGAGTCTTGTCATACGGGTCGCGCTTTTCGGTGTCGAGAATTTTAAACAGGTCTATTATGGCGCGGCGTATCGTGGTTTTGTCAAACGCGCGGAGATAGTCATGGAACATGTTGCGGCGACCGAAAATACCCGCGTCTTCGGCATAGAGGCAGAAAACGAGGCGCACACAAAGCATGTTGAGGCTTCGGAGCGTTTCGGGAGACTCAGGGTCTATATATTCTTTCAGTATAGCGTTATAGAGCCTGCCGACGAGTTCGCCCGCCTTCAGGGATACCGCCATCTCCTTCTTTATGTGTTCGTCGTCCGCCTTGATGAGAAATCCGAGACGGTAATATTCCGCAGGCAGGTCTTCGAGAAGGATACGCTCCGGCTCGCCGTTCGGCTTTTCCATGTCGTAGACGAAAAATTCTGCGAAATTGCAGGTGACTATCCACCGCGGACGCAGCGAATACGGAAGCTCCGCCGCGTACCGCTTCGCCTGCTGAAACGGCGACAGCAAGCTGACGTCAGACTGACGTATGCCGCGCCGCAGATCTTTTCCGAGCCCTTTCTGCTCGATCAGAACGTGAGTGGTCTCTATATACCCATCAATAAAGGAGGCATGGTCTATATGGACCTTATCTTCAAACGAGATGTACTCCTCCGGGTGTTCTACCCCGTAGACGTCGCGCAAAAGCGAGAGCCAAAACGGCTGAGACTCGCCCTTTTCATAGCCTTTTCCTTTCCAGTATACGGCAAACGCTTTCGCTGCCCGCCTCTGTTCATCTGACGTCATGTTTCGACCGCCTTTCAAAGCTTACTAGTGTAATTCTATCATAATTTTTAACGGAATACAAGCGGAAGAAAAACGCGGGGGAACCCGTAGCAGTTCAGGTTCCCCCGCGAGGCGGTTTCTTTTATCTGTCGCGAAGCGCGATGCCGAGCTTGTCGGAGAGGGCGCGGAGCATCTTTTCCGTCGTTTTGTCGGCTTCCTCGTCCGTCAGCGTTCTGTCTTCGGCGCGGAGCGTGACGCGGATCGAGACGCTCTTTTTGCCGACGCCGATCTGTATGCCGCGGTAGACGTCGAAGACGACGGCGGACTCGACGAGCTTGCCGCCCGCCTCCGTGCAGACGTCCTCGATTTTGCCTGCCTCGAGCTCCTCGGAGCAGACGAAGGAGAAGTCGCGGTACGTTGACGGGTACTTCGGCAGATGGCGGAACTCGTGATGCGTGTCGCGCAGCTCGAATACGCGGTCGATGTCTATCTCGGCGGCGAGCACGCTGCCGGTGAGCCCGTATGCGGCGGCGACGTCGGGATGGAGCTCACCGAGCACGGCTAGCGTCTCGTCTCCGAGCGTCAAGGCGGCGCACCTGCCGGGGTGATACGACGGGTCGTCTGTCACGGTCTTCGTCTTGTAGCCCTTGATGCCCGCGAACATGAGTACGCGCTCGGCGATACCCTTCATCTTGTAGAAATCGCCGACGCCGTATGAGGCGATGAAGAGGGCGCGCTTCTCGTTCGGCAGCGTGTCCGGCGAGGTCGGGATATAGACTGTCGCGATCTCGTACATCGCGGCGGACTCGTTTTTGTGGTTCTTGTTGTGCTCGAGCACCTCAAGTATCGAGGGCAGCGCCGTTGTACGCATGATGCTCGTGTCCTCGCCGAGCGGGTTTCTGATGACGACGGAATTCCGCTTCGGGGAATCCGCCGGCAGGCGGATCGCGTCGTAGGAGCGGGGACCTATGAAGGAGAACGTCGCCGCCTCCCAAAGCCCCATGCCGCAGAGCAGGGAGTGGAGCTTTTCGTCAAAATCCTGACGCGGCGTTCTGCCGCCCTCCGCCATCTTTATTGTCGGCAGCGTCGTTTCGATCTCGTTGTAGCCGTACATGCGGATGACCTCCTCCGCGAGGTCGTTCATGCACTCGACGTCGCCGCGCCATGACGGCACGGTCACGGTGTCTCCCTCGACGCCGAACGAGAGCTTGCGGAGCGTTTCCTCCATATATTCGCGCGAGAGGTGAACGCCCAAAAACGCGTTTATGCGATCGGGCTCGAATTTCACGGTGCGGACGGGGCGGCGGCCCGGGTACTCATCTATGACGCCGTCGACGACGTCGCCGGCTCCGAGCAGGCGGACGAGCTCGCACGCGCGCATAAGCGCGGGCATCGCGTTTTCGGGGTCCATGCCCTTTTCAAAGCGTCCGGAGCTCTCGGTGCGGATCCCCATCGCCTTTGCGGTGCGGCGCACGGAGACGCCCTCGAAATTCGCGGACTCGAATATGACGGTCGCGGTGTTCTCCGTTATCTCGCTGTTCGCGCCGCCCATGACGCCCGCGAGGGCGACAGGCTTGTTGTCGTCCGCAATGACGAGCATCGAGGAGGTGAGAGGCGTGTCCTCGGCGTTTATATCGAGCGAGCGGTAGAGCTCGCCGTCGTGAGCGCGGCGGACGTGGATGTGCGCGCCGTCGAGGCACTTGTAGTCAAACGCGTGCATCGGCTGACCGTACTCGAGCATGACGTAGTTCGTGATGTCGACGATATTGTTGATGGGGCGGACGCCGAGCGCGCGTAGCCTCATACGCATCCAAAGCGGGGAGGGCGCTATCTTCACGTTCTTCACCGCCTTCGCGCAGTAGCGCGGGCAGAGGTCGGGCGCCTCAATGTCGACCTTGATATAGTTGCTCACGTCGTCGCCGTCGCCGACCGTTTCGTCCTTCGGCTCGGGAATATGATACGGGCGGTCGAATGTGACTGCCGCTTCCTTCGCGAGCCCTATGACGGAGAGGCAGTCGGGGCGGTTCGGCGTTATCTCGTAGTCGAAGACGACGTCGGATAAAAGGAGCGCCTCGCGTATGTCAGCTCCGACCTTGTCGGCGAATTCTTCGCCGAGGATGCAGATGCCGCTGTTGTCGTTGCCGGGCATGTCGTGGCTCGTGAGCCCGAGCTCGCCGATCGAGCAGAGCATGCCGTCCGACGGCAGTCCGCGCAGCTTGCCGGACTTTATCTTGACGCCGCCGGGAAGTGAGGCGGGCGCTTTCGCGGCGGGGACTATCGCTCCCTCGAAGACGTTCTGCGCGCCCGTGATTATCTGACGCGGGCTGCCCTCGCCGCAGTCCATCTGACAGATGAGAAGGTGGTCTGAGTCGGGATGGGGCTCTATTTTCAGTATTTTCGCAACGACGACGTTTTCAATGTCGGCGGCAAGCGTCTCAAAGCATTCGACCTTGCTGCCCGTGTCTGTCATTCTGTCGGCAAAGCGCTTGGGGTCTATATCGGAAACCTTTGTGAAATCCTCGCACCAGCGATATGAAAGCTTCATTTTCAGTATCTCCTTTCCTTATCAGAACTGCGAGAGGAAGCGCAGGTCGTTTTCGTAGAGCAGGCGCATATCGTCGATGTGGTACTTGAGCATCGCGACGCGCTCGATGCCGATGCCGAACGCAAAGCCGCTGTATTCGTCGGGGTCTATGTCGCAGCCGCGAAGGACATTCGGGTGTACCATGCCGCAGCCGAGCACCTCAATCCAGCCCTCGTTCTTGCAGAGGCGGCATCCCTTGCCGCCGCAGGCGAAACAGGAGACGTCGACCTCTGCGGACGGCTCCGTGTAGGGGAAGTGGTGCGGGCGGAAGCGAATGCGCGTCTCGGAGCCGAAAAGCCCTTTTGCGAAGACGAGCAGCGTTCCGCGAAGATCCCCCATCGTGATGCCGCGGTCAACGACAAGCCCTTCGACTTGATGGAAGAGAGGCGAATGCGTCGCGTCTACCTCGTCGGAGCGGTAGACGCGCCCCGGTGAGATTATGCGGATGGGGGGCTTTTTCTTCTCCATCGTGCGTATCTGAACGCCCGATGTCTGCGAGCGCAGAAGGATGTTGTCGGTGATATAGAAAGTGTCCTGCGTGTCGCGCGCCGGATGCCCTTCGGGCATGTTGAGCGCCTGGAAGTTGTAGTAGTCGAGCTCGACCTCGGGACCGTCTACGATCGAAAAGCCCATGCCGAGGAAGATATCCTCCATGTCGCACTGTGTCTTCGCGAGCGGATGACGCCCGCCGACGGCGGGCAGGCTCGCGGGCATCGTGACGTCGAGGCGCTCCTCGCGCAGCTTGTTTTCCTTTGCACGCGCCTCATATTCCTGCTTCAGGCGCGTTATCTCGCCCTCGATGTAGGAGCGCACCTCGTTCGCGAGCGCGCCCATCGCGGGTCTTTCCTCGGGCGAAAGCGCTCCCATCCCGCGCACGACGGCGGTGAGCTCGCCCTTTTTGCCGAGGTACTTGATCCTGAGCGCCTCAAGGTCGGCGGAAGCCGAGTGAAGCGCCTCCTCCGCCTCTTTCTTTATTTCAAGAAGCCGTTCTTTCATTTTCTTTTCCTTTCCGAAATATGGCTTTTTTTATACTGAAAAAAAGCTCCGTCCCAAGAAAAACAAGGGACGGAGCATAGTTCCGCGGTACCACCCAAATTCCCGCATACGCGGGCGCTTTTGTCAGACCTGTAACGGGACCTTCCCGCCGCGCGCTACTTAGAATAAAACGTTTTTCACACGCGGAGCTCCGGGGCGAAATGCAAAGCCGTCGGCGTTATGCGCCCGTCCCAGCACAAGGGCGCTCTCTGTGATAACGCGAATTGACGCTCGCTGTCCCCATCGCAGCCTTTTTCATATGTGCGTATTTTACCACGCGCGCGGGGGATTGTCAAGTGAAATTTTGCATCACGCGCCCGTTTTCCGGCGGCTTTTTACGGTGTTGACGACCCACGCAAGCCCGACGTCAAGAGAGCATACGGCGGAGGCGGCGAGGAACATGGCGCCGAAAAAGCCGTTAAAGCCCATAAAATCAGCCATATACTGGGCGGCAATGAGAAAGGCGACGGCGGAGAGCACGTCTGCGGCGGCGAAATACACGGGGATGAGCTTCACGGCGATGCGGGAGCATTTTTTGCAGAGCGCATATTGCAGAGCAAAGAGGGCGGCGAGATAGACGGCAATCACGCCGTAAAAAAACAACTCGTTTGCGTGAAAGTGATTGGGAAGCCCGAAGCAGATCATGTAAGATATCACGGTATCATGCCTCCTTTCGTGTGCTTATTTTCGTGTGTCAGTTTGCGCCCTTCGCGGAGATGACGACGGTCGTCACGGAGCCGGCGGGGACGGAGACTGCGGTGCCGTCCTTGAACTCGCCGTAGTAGGTGCGCTCGAGGTCATGCTTATCGTCTGTGACGTTGACGGAGATGCGGTTGTAGGCGCTGTCAAGACCGGAGAAATTGAAGTGCTGTTCCGCCTTGCCGCGGTTGATGACGACGATGACGGTCTCTTTCTCTCCGTACTCGTTCTCGCCCTCATAGGCAGACATCTTGACTGACGGGACGGGGGTCTCACAGTCGATGCGGGTGTAGCCGCGGTCTATGAAGCGGCTGTAATTTCCGAAGGACCAAAGGCGCTTCGGCACCTGAACGTTGTTGCCGTCGGCGTCCGTGTAGATGAGACCGTCGCGGTAATCGTAGCAGGAGACCGCGATCCAGTACTGCCAGGAGACGCAGTCGAGGATCGTCATGTCCTCATATACGACGTCGGCGAGCGTGAACGCGGAGTCCATCGAAAGGTCGCGTCCGTTCGTCATCTCGCACCACTCGGATTCGCGGTACTTGACGTCGGGGGCGACCTTGTCCATCGCCGCCTTGAATTTCACCTTCGTCGCCGTCTCGGTCCAGTAGGAGTGGTTGTCGATGGCGGTGAAGTAGCTGCCGAGAGTTTTGTCTCTCATTATCGCGAGGTTGAACGCGAGCGTGTCGTCATTCCAGCTGCCGCCCTCGGGGGCAGATATTTCGACGCCCTCGAGCCCTTCGCGCTTGCCTATCTCCTCGACGAATACTTTAAGGACGTCGAGTATCTCTTTGTTGTTGTAGTGGCAGCCCTCCTGCCCCCAAACGTTTTCGGGCGGATAGTTCCATCCGTACTGAGGCTCGTTTATGGGGGAGATGAACTTTATGGGCAGCCCTTCCTCGACCTTGAAGTGCTCGGCGACGTCGAGGACGTATTTCGCGAATTCCTTATAGTTTTTCGGGTCGATGTTGCCTGTCGCAAGCTCCTGGTCGGCGTATGTGCGCCCGTTCTTCGTGAGGCGCTCGAGCGGGCTGTTGACGAACATCACTATCTCGTCGGCGCCGAGCTCCGCCGCCTTCTTCATCATCCAAACGGCTCCGGCGTCGCGGTTCCAGTTGTATTCGCCGGGCTTCTTTTCAAAGCTGTATGTCCTGCGCCACTTGTCGCCGATAGAGGGACTGTTGCTGTTCGCGCCCTGGCTGCCGCCGCCGATGTTGTAGCGGTAGCAGTTGAGACCGATGCCGGTCTTCGGGTCGAAGAGCAGCTCCGCTACCTTGTCGCGGGTCTGCTTGTTCGTGCCTACATACTGCGCCCACCACGCGCCCGACGCGCCGAAGCTCTCTATCGTCTGATGGCGCTTCGAGGCGTCTATTTTGACTGTCTTCGCGTCCGAAAACGAGAGCTGATCCTCTATCGGGGGCTCAGTCTCGGGAGCCGTCGTTTCCGGCTCCGTTGCAGCGTCCGTGCCGCCTGTCTGCCCCGAGATGTCGGAGGTGTCGTTCCCGCCGCCGCTGCCTTTTCCTCCGCAGGAAACAACGGCACAAAGAGCGAGCGCGAGCAGGATTATGAGTGCGATAAATGATATCCGTTTCATTTTTTGCTCCGTATTTTGATAATATTTTATTCAATTATATCGAAAACAGACCTCAATGTCAATAGAGGAAGACGCATAATGAAACTGCGCGCGCCGAAAGGCGCGCGCAGTTTTGTTTGTTATTCTTACTCACCCTTGGCGGAGATGACGATAGTCGTTACGGACTCTGCGGGGACGGAGACTGCGGTGCCGTCCTTGAACTCGCTGTAGTAGGTGCGTTCGAGGTCGCGCTTCTCGTCCGTGACGTGGACGGAGACGCGGTTGTAGCCGCCGGCGATCCCTGCGAAGCTGTAGTTGGCGTCGCTCTTGCCCTTGTTTACGGCGACGATGACGATCTCGTCCTCGCCGTACTCATTCTTGCCCTCATAAGCGGAGACGTGAACGGAGGAAATGTCGCTCTTGCAGTCGATGCGGGTGTAGCCGCGGTCTATGTAGCGGCTGTAATTGCCGAGCGCCCAAAGACGTTTGCAGGCTCTCGGGTTCGCGCCGGAGTAGTCGGCGGTGTAGATAAGTCCGTCGCCGTATGCGCCGCAGGAAACCGCGGTCCAGAACGACCATGACACGGTGTCGAGCATAGTCATGTCTTCCCAAATGACGTCCGCGATAGTGAGACCGATGCCGATGCCGGTCGTATACTCGGCGCCGCCCTCCATCTCACACCATTCTGTCTGACGGAGCTTGATGCCGGGGGCAACTTTGTCGATGCCTGCCCTGAAGTTGCGCTTGACGTCGGCCGACGACCAGTACGAATGCGCGTCGAGAGACTTGAAGTATTCGCCGAGCGTCTTGTCTCTCATTATCTTTTGGCAGAGACCGAGCGTGTTGTCCTCCCAAATACTGTCGGAATTTCTCCAGCTGCTGCCCTCGGGACCCGATATCTCGACGCCCTCGAGCGCCTCGCGCTTGCCTATTTCTTCGACGAAGACCTTGAGCAGCGCTATGACCTGCGCGTCCTCGTAGTGGCAGCCTTCCTGACCGCCCGCCCATTCAAATTCGGGCTCGTTTATCGGGGAGAGGTATTTTATCGGGAGACCCTCGTCAACCTTGAAATGTTCGGCGACGTCAAGGACGTAGTCGGCAAATTCCTTGTAGTTTTTCGAATCTATGTTCGTTTTGTAGCCCGCGTCGCCGTACGCGTGACCGTTGATCGTCAGCCTTTCGAGCGGGCTGTTGGAGAAGAGAACAAGCTCGTCGACGCCGAGCTCGACGGCCTTTTTCATGAACCATACGGCGCCCGAGTCTCGGTTCCAGTTGTACTGTCCCGGCGACTTTTCAAAGCTGTACGCCTTGCGGTTGGTGTCCGTAATATCGGGGCTGTTGCCGTTTGCGCCCTGGCTGCCCGCGCCGAGGTTATAGCGGTAAGAGTTGAGACCGATGCCGGTCTTCGGGTCAAAGAGCAGTTCCGCAATTTTGTCGCGGGTGTCTTTGTTCGCGCCGACCGTCTGCGCCCACCATGCGCCGGACGCGCCGAAGCTCTCTATCGTCTGATGTTTCTTCGAGGTGTCGACCGTCAGCGTCTTTACGTCGCTGAGCTGTAACTGGTCCTCGATCGGCGGCTCTGTCTCGGGAGCGTCCGTCTCCGGCGGCTCCGTTGATTCGCCGCCGCTGCCGCCCGTGATGTCGGACGTGCCGGCAGCGCCGCCCGAGCCGTCTCCGCCGCCAGTCTTGGGACTGCACGCGGCAAGGGAGAGGACGAGAGCTAGAGAGACGAGAGAAAGAATGAGAAGAAATAGCGTCTTTTTCATAAGATCTTTGTCTTCCTTGTTTTCGATTTGTGGATTTGCATAAAAATATTATACGACGGCCGCCCGAATATGTCAAGTGTTTTGAGGATAAGTCTGTGCCGAAATCGTGCGGCGGCGCGTCAGGCGTTATCGGCTGACGCCGTGTCCTTTGTTTTTTCTGCTTTTTTGTTTTTGCTTCCGGTCGCGCGCGAGAGCTCGGCGGCGGCAGCGGACGGCGTTAAGCTGTAAACGTCGGTGATGATGTTGATGCCGTACAGCTCCGCGCGCTCGCGCAGCGCCTTCATCTTCTGAGGGAGCATGCATCCGTCGCCGTTCCCGCCGCCGTCTCCGAGCGCGGGCGCGACGAGGACCGCCACCCTCTCCGAGCCGCCGAACTGACGGGTGACGGCGGCGAATTTGTAGAGCTCCTCCGAACCGAATTTTCCGTTCTTGCAGGAGATGAACACGGGCACGGAGCCGCGCGTGAAAATGCAGTCTATCTCGTTGTCGGAGCCGCCCTCCTCCCCCTCAAAGCCGAGGCTGACGCCGCATATCGCGCCCTTTCCCGAGACGGCGTCGGCGACTGAGTTCATGTAGAGCTCGAGCAGCTCGCCCGCCTTTCGCATACAGAAGAGCACGGCGTATGAGCGGCAGCGGAACCACCTGCGCGACGGGTCCCCGCCGCGCGGGATGAGAAGGCGCGCCGAGACCATATCTTCTATGAGGTTTGAGACGGCGCGGAGCCTGTATTCGTTGCCGTTTATGTATATGTCAAGCGAGGACTCGCTTTTGCAGTGTATCCTGTCGGGGATGACGGAGTTCCACGTCCGCCGCGAGCGGCGGAGCATCGCGCGCCAAACGTCGGATGCGTCTCTTGCTATCTCCTCCCTCGTCATGCCGCGCGCGGTGAGCTCAGAAATCGTGCTGCTGTATATGACCCCGCCGTATATGCTTATGCACTCCTCGACCGAGAGGGAGACGCGGGCGCGCTCCTCGGGCGTGAACGGGCGGCGCGTCGTCTCCTCCGCTATGCCGTTTTTGCTGTACTCCGTTATCTTCATGTCGGAAAAGTCTATGCGGACGCAGGAAAATTTGCCTGGGCTGCGCCCGTAGACAAATCCCGCGGCTATGTAGAGCTCGGGCGTCCCGCCCTCTATGTCGAGCACGGAGGACTCCCCCGAAAACTCGTCGATTATGTCGGCGAGCGCCATCATGTCGGATGTGTCCGTCGGGACGAAGACCGTCTCCTCCGGCACGACGCCGCGCGAGCGCCAAAGCCTGCGGTACGCGTCCCTGTATTTGCAGGAGACCGCAAACGTGTGCTCGGGCACGATGAAAACGACGCGGCGCGGACGGAGCAGCATGACGCCGAGCGCGTTGTAGATGTGTGTTTCCGGGTCGAACAGCTCGACGAGAGTGTCCGCCGATATCGATATGACGTTTTCCATCGGGCGCCTCCTTTTCTTTCCTTACGATAAGATTATACATCATCGAAGAGAAAAAATAAAGCCCCCGCTGGAAAGGGGGAAAAAAAAGAACACCGCACACGGGATGCTTTCACATCCGCGAATACACGGTGTTCTTTTCGCGCCCTAAAGGATTCGAACCTTCGACCTACCGGTTCGTAGCCGGGCACTCTATCCGCTGAGCTAAGGGCGCGTACTCAATCGAGCCTAACTATAATAGCACATCTTTCCCGCCGTGTCAAGCGTAAAAAATTCTTTTTCCGCAAATTTTTTTGACAAAAATTTTGCGTTTGCAATGCCTCTCAGGCTTCATCCCCTCCCGGCGCGCCGAGCACGGAGCGGAGCTCCGCCTCGACCGAGCGCGCGTCGAGCCTGAAGCGGGCGAGCAGAGACTCCCTGTCCCCGTTCGGAACGAAGCTCTCGTCTATCGCGCGGATGACGACGCGGCGTCCGCCGCCGTTTTTCGCGAGCAGCGCCGAGAGCGCCTCGCCGACGCCTCCGCTCCTCATGCCCTCCTCGAGGACGTAGACGACATTTGCGTCTCCGAGAAGCGGGAGCAGCGCCTCCTCGTCTATCGGGTGGACGCGGATCAGCTTGACGACGCCTATTCCGTATTCCCCCGCGAGCGCGTCGGCGGCGCGGGTCGCCTCCTCCGCTATAATGCCGTATGTGACGATGACGGCGTCCCGCCTGCCGTCGGGGAGCCTTGCGGTCATGGAGCCGCCGTATTTTTCAAATCCAGTTCTGTCGTAGACGTGCTCGCTTCCCTTCGGGTAGCGCACGATGCGGACGCCGCCTCCGGCGAGCGCGAGCGAGAGGGACTCGTCGAGCTCGGAATACGTCTCGGGCGAGTATATCGTCGTGTTCGGAATGGGGGAGAAGAGCGGCACGTCGAATACGCCCTGATGCGTGACGCCGTCGCCGGGGACGATGCCGCAGTGGTCGAGCGCGAGCGTGATGTGCGCGCCGTTCAGCGCGACGTCGTGGAACACCTGGTCGAACACGCGCTGCGCGAATGTGGAGTATACGGCGAAAACGGGGTTCATGCCCGAAAGGGAGAGCCCGCCGCAGTATGCGACGGCGTGTTCCTCCGCGATGCCGACGTCCCACGCGCGGTCAGGGAAGCGGCGGAAGAAATCCGTGAGCCCGGTCCCGTCCCTCATCGCGCCGGTGACGGCGCATATCTTCCTGTCCGCGCCCGCGAGGCGGCAGAGCGTCTCGCCGAAGCGGGAGGTGAAGCTCTCGGATGTGCCGGTGACGCCGACCTCGGGGTCGAATTTTCCGGTCGAATGGTATTTTTCGGGGTGGTCCTCGGCGTCCTTATAGCCGAGCCCCTTCTTCGTGACGATGTGGATGAGCCAGACGCCGCCGCGCTCCTTCGCCTCGGTGAGGACCGACGTCATGCGCGCTATGTCGTGCCCGTCGACGGGACCGACGTAGGGGATGCCGAGGTTCTCGAACAGCGTGTCGCGGATGAAGATGCGTTTGAAGCTGTCCTTCAACCATTTGAGCGCCTTTGCGATCGGGGTGCCGATGACGGGGATCGCGGCTAAGAAATCGTCGAGCGAATGCTTCAGCGTGAGGTATTCGCGGCTCGTGCGCGCGCGCGTCAGGTGGCGCGAGATGCCGCCGACGTTTTCCGATATCGACATCTTGTTGTCGTTCAGGATTATGATGAGGTTGAGGCCGCGCCGCTCGGCGCAGTTGTTTATCGCCTCGTATATCATCCCGTTCGTGAACGAGCCGTCACCGACGACGGCGACGGCGTAAGCTCCGCTGCCGGAGTTTTTCGCGGCTGCCGCAAAGCCGAGCGCGGTCGAGATCGAGCTGCCGCTGTGACCCGCAAAAACGGGGTCGTACCGGCTCTCGTGCGGATTTGTGAAGCCCGAGACGCCGCCTGTCTTCCGCAGCGTCGAAAAGCTGTCCCGCCTGCCGGTGATGAGCTTGTGCGCGTAGCTCTGATGGCTGACGTCGAATATTATTTTGTCCCGCGGCGCGTCAAAGACGCGGTGGATGGCGAGCGTCGCCTCCACAAATCCGAGATTTGAGGCGAGATGTCCTCCGTTTTCGGACACCGTCTGTATTATAACGTGCCGAAGCTCGGCGGAGAGCGTTTGAAGCTCGTCGTCGGAGAGGGTTTTTATATCCTCGGGCCCGTTTATTCTTTCCAGCATGACGGTCCGTTTCGCTTTCTTTTTCATGTAGCTGAGCAAATTATACCACATTTTCGGGTTTTTTGTCAAGATGGCGCGTCAGCGCAGTTGCCTTTGATAACTGCTCCGCCCATGCCGATATTATGTGCCGCCGCATGTCAAATAAGACGGGAAATGAGACCGGCGCGTTCATTTTTGTGTGAAAAGCTCCGAGATTGCCCGAACGCTTTGACAAGCGCACGCCTTTGTGATATAATCTTTTATTATGTATGAGTATGCCCAAAGAAAGGCGAGCCGGAGGACTTTTTCAAAATGATAATACTCGGCGTTGACCCCGGTATCGCCATTGCGGGCTGGGGAGTCATAGATCACGACAGGGGGAGATTCCGCGTGCTCGGATACGGCTCGGCGACGACGCCGGCGGGCATGAAGACGGAGGACAGGCTCCTGTCCCTCTACCGCGATTTCTGCGAGATAATAGAGCATTATCACCCGACGGAGTTCGCGGCGGAGGAGCTCTTTTGGAACACGAACCAAAAGACGGGCATCACGGTCGCGGAGGCAAGGGGCGTTATCGTGATGACGGCGCGGAAATACGGGCTCACTGTCTCGGAATACACGCCGCTTCAGGTCAAGCAGTCGGTCGCCGGATACGGCAGGGCGACAAAGCAGCAGGTGATAGCGATGGTGACGTCTCTCTTGCGCCTGCCGTCGCCGCCTAAGCCCGACGACACGGCGGACGCGCTCGCCGTCGCCATCTGCCACGCAAACAGCGCGGGCTCGCCGCTTGCGAAATATTATAACCTCTGAAAAAAATCGGGATACGAAAGAAAAGAAATATGTGGATATCGGATAAATGGGTCGACTACGAGCTCCTCGACTGCTCAGGCGGCGAGCGGCTCGAACGGTGGGGAAAATACATCCTCATCCGCCCCGACCCTCAGGTCATATGGAATACGGAAAAGACCGATCCCCGCTGGGAGCGTGCGGACGGCGTCTACACCCGCTCCGAGCGCGGAGGCGGGTCATGGCGCGGCAAGCTGCCGGAGAGATGGGAGATCTCATACGGGAAGCTGCGGTTCGGCATACACCCGATGGGATTTAAGCACACGGGTCTTTTTCCCGAGCAGGCGGTCAACTGGGACCGCATGGGGGAGCTGATACGGCGCGGACGCGGCGAGTGCCGCGTGCTCAACCTGTTCGCGTACACGGGCGGGGCGACGGCGGCGTGCGCCGCCGCGGGCGCGTCCGTCTGCCACGTCGACGCCTCACGCGGGATGACGGCGCAGGCGAAGGAAAATCTCTCCCTCTCGGGTCTCGGCGAGGCGCACGTCCGCTATATCGTCGACGACTGCAAAAAGTTCGTCGCGCGCGAGATACGGCGCGGGAACAGATACGACGGTATCGTGATGGACCCGCCCTCGTACGGCAGGGGACCGTCGGGCGAGGTGTGGCGGCTCGAGGACAGCATACACGAGCTCGTCTCGGAGGCGGCGCGCCTTCTTTCAGACACGCCTGTGTTTTTCCTTGTTAATTCGTATACGACGGGGCTTTCGCCCCTTTCGATGGAGTACATCCTGCGCGCCGAGATAAAAAACAGGCGCGGCGGGAGGCTCGAGTCGGGAGAGCTCGCGCTCCCCGTGACGTCTGCGGGCGGCGCGCTCCCCTGCGGCGCGTCCGCATGGTGGCTGCCGTGAGCGCGTTTATAGAGACGCGCGGACTCAAATTCGCGTATGAGGACGCGGACGGCGTGCGCCATACGGCGCTCGACGGCATCTCGCTTTCGTTTGAGCGCGGCGAGTTCACCGCGATCCTCGGTCACAACGGCAGCGGGAAGAGTACGTTCGCGAAGCTACTAAATATGATACTCATCCCCGACGAGGGGGAGATATACGTCGACGGGAAGCTCGTCAGCTCCCACGAGGAGCCCGACGAGGACACCGTGTTCGAGGTGAGGCGCAGGATCGGGATGGTGCATCAGAACCCCGACAATCAGATAGTCGCCTCCGTCGTCGAGGAGGACGTCGCGTTCGGACCCGAAAACCTCGGCATACCGCCGGAGGAGATAAGGGCGCGCGTCGACGGCGCGCTCGACGCCGTCGGAATGAGAAAATACGCGCTCTCGTCCCCGTCGCATCTTTCGGGCGGGCAGAAGCAGCGCGTCGCCGTCGCGGGCATAATAGCGATGCTGCCGGAGTGCATAATATTCGACGAGTCGACGTCTATGCTCGACCCGTCCGGCAGGCGCGAGGTAATGGACACGATACTCAAGCTGAACCGCGAGCGCGGAATTACGATAATACACATCACGCACGAGATGGAGGAGGCGGCGCTCGCCGACCGCGTCGTCGTCTTTTCCGAAGGGCGCGTCTGCCTTGACGGAAAGCCGGGAGAGATATTCTCGCGCGCCGAGGAGCTGCGCGCCGTCAGCCTTGACGTGCCGCAGTCGACGGCGCTCTTATACGAGCTGCGCGGGCTCGGGGTAAGACAACTGCCCGAAACGCCGGACGCCGGCGCGTGCGCGCGGCACATAAGAGACGAGCTTTTGCGGCTCGGGGCGCTGCCTCTGCGCGGAGGTGACGCGAATGGCTGAGATAAGGCTCGAGGGCGTCAGCTACACATACGGGCGGGGCACGCCGTTCGAGGCGCACGCCGTGAAGGATCTGACGCTGACGATAGAAGAAGGAAAAATAACGGGCATCATAGGGCATACGGGCTCCGGCAAGTCGACGCTCGTCGAAATGCTGAACGGGCTCATAAAGCCCGACTTCGGCAGGGTCCTGCTTGACGGGGAGGACATTTGGGCGGACAAAAAGAAGCTGCGCTCGGTGAGGTTCCGCGTCGGACTTGTGATGCAGTATCCGGAGTATCAGCTCTTCGACGAGACGGTCCGCGCCGATATCGCGTTCGGTCCGCACAACATGGGGCTCTCGGAAGAAGAGACGGACGAGCGTGTGCGCGAGGCGGCGAGGTTCGCGGGCGTCGGCTTTGAACTGCTCGACAAATCGCCGTTTGAGCTGTCGGGAGGACAGAAGCGGCGCGCCGCGGTCGCGGGCGTCATGGCGATGAGACCCGACGTGCTCGTGCTCGACGAGCCGGCGGCGGGGCTCGACCCGAAGGGGCGCGCCTCGATCCTTTCGGGAATCAGGGAATATTCCGAGGCGACGGGCGCGTCCGTCGTAATTGTCTCGCACAGCATGGAGGACATGGCGGCGTACTGTGACAGGATAGCGGTGCTCGCGGACGGCGGGCTCGCGATGTACGGCACGCGCGAGGAGATATTCGCAAGGCGGGACGAGCTGCGCGCGATAGGGCTCGGCGTTCCTCTGATAACGGATATAGCATACGAGCTCTCGTCGCTCGGCGTCCCGCTCGGGGACGACATATACACGGTCCGCGGGGTGGCGGAGGCTTTAGCGAAGCTCATAAAGGGGCGGGAGCGGTGATTTGCCGCGGCAAAAAAGAAGGGGGTGAACAGCGATGCATGACATAGCGCTCGGGCAGTATTTTCCCGGCGACTCCGTGATGCACAGGCTCGACCCGCGCGTCAAGCTCGTCGCCCTTATAGCGTTTATAACCGTCATCTTCGTCGTGAACTCCGCCGCGTCGTTCCTCCTGCTCGCGGTATTCACGTTTGCGCTGCTGCTTCTGAGCCGGATCCCGCTCTCCGTATACGCGCGCGGCATGAAGCCGATACTGTTCATCATAATATTTACAACGGTCATAAACCTGCTCATGACGACGGGAGGGCGGCAGCTCTTCTCGTTCGGTTTCATTCACATATACGAAAAGGGCGTCATAAACGCGGTGCTCGTCTCGGTGAGGCTCTGCTTCCTCATGCTCGGCTCCGGACTGTTTCTGACGTATACGACGTCCCCGCTCTCGCTGACGGACGGGCTCGAGTCACTTTTGTCCCCGCTTTCAAAGCTGCGGGTGCCGGTGCACGAGTTTTCGATGATGATGACGATAGCGCTCCGCTTTATACCGACGCTCGTTGAGGAGACGGACAAGGTGATGAACGCGCAGAAGGCGAGGGGCGCGGACTTTTCCTCGGGCGGGCTCATCTCCCGCGCGAAGGCGCTTCTGCCCGTGATGATACCGCTTTTCGTCTCGGCGTTCAGGCGGGCTGACGAGCTCGCGGTGGCGATGGAGTGCCGCTGCTACAGAGGCGGCGAGGGCAGAACAAGGATGAAGGTTTTGCGCTGCGGCAGAGTTGACGTCGTATTCCTCGCCGTATTTGCGCTGCTTGCGGCGGCGGTCGTTTTGGTGAACGTATTTTTCCCGCTGTTCGCGTTCAAGCTATGAAGCTGCGGCTCACACTTGCTTACGACGGCAGGCGCTACTGCGGCTGGCAGGCGCAGGACAACGCGAAAAGCGTCCAGTCCGTGATGACAAAGGTATGCTCGGAGCTTTACGGCACGCGGTGCCTCGTCACCGGCTGCAGCCGTACCGACAGCGGGGTGCACGCGCGCGGATATTCGTGTGCCGTCGCATTCGAAAACGACGATGGCGGCGATATCACATGCCGCATCTCCGCGGACTCTGTCCCGCGCGCGCTCAACGCGCGTCTGCCGGAGGATATATCGGTTCTTTCCGCCGAGTGCGTGCCGGACGGGTTTCACCCTCGGTACGACGTGAAGTCAAAGACTTACGAATATCTGTTTTACGATGCGCCGGTGCGCTCCCCGTTTTACGAGGGGTTCGCGCTCCGCATACAGCCCCTCTCCGACGCGGAGCTCGCGGCGATGGACGAGGCGGCGCGCAAAATGGAGGGCAGGCGGGATTTCTCCGCGTTCATGGCGAGCGGCTCGAAGGTGACGGACACCGTGAGAAACGTAACCGAATGCCGCGTCGCAAGGCGGGGCGAGCTCATCGTCTTTTCCGTTACCGCCGACGGATTTTTATATAAAATGGTAAGGACGATGGCGGGCACCGCGCTCGACGCCGCGAGGGGAAAGCTCACGGCATGCGACATAGACGAAATAATCCGCTCGCGGCAAAGGGCGCGAGCCGGGGCGACGCTGCCGCCCTCGGGGCTCTACCTCTGTCGGGTGGAATACTGAATATAAAGAAAAGGAGGCGGGGAGAACATGAAGCTGAAAAAGAGACGCACCTCCGAGGTCTCGCTCGGACGGAGACGGGACGTTTCCGACGTGCCTGTCGAGCTGCCGCGCGCGGACGACGGCGAAAGCGGCAAAAACGAATACTACCTTTCTGTCGCGAAAAAATACAGGCTCGCAAGGCTCGTGACGCTCGCCGCGTTCATCCTTTTCGCGCTTTTTATGATGACGGCGTTCAGCAGCGAGATAACGATAGACAACATGATGTATCTTCTGCGGGACATAAACGTGAACTCGGGCGGGGCGGCGGCGTTTTCGGGCGTGTCTTACTCGGCGGAGCCGATCCAGCGCTTCGGGCTTTATAAGGGCGAGCTTTTATATGTGACGGGCAGCGAGGAGAAGCTCTTCTCGCCGACGGGCGCCGTCGGGCTGTCTGTCGGGATGTCGTTTGAGTCGCCGCTCGTCGACGTATCGGAAAAATACATCCTCACCTGCGGGCTTGACGGGTACGGCTTTTCGGTCTGCAACTCGTTCTCGGAGCTGTACCGCGGGACGCTCGAATATCCCATCCTCTCCTGCGACATGGCGGACTCCGGCGATTTCGTCATCGTGACGGGCGGGCGCGAGTACCGCTCGACGGTGTACCTTTACGGCGGAGATTTCGAGATCAGGACGAAATATTCAAAAGGCGATTTCGTCTCTGACGCCGCGATATCAAACGACGGAAAACGGCTCGCCGTGACGTCGTTCGGCGTGCTCGAGGGCGAATACTACGCGGACGTGACGTTCTACGACGTCGGCGCCGACGTCCAGTCCGGCAGCGACAGGATCGGGGGAGAATATCCGCTCGCGGTCGAAACGATGGGGGACGGATTTTCTGTGCTGACGACGGCGTCGGTCCGAATTTACAGTCGCGACGGGACGCTTTCGGGTTCGTACATACACGGCGGCGTCGGAATGTACGACGTGTCGGACGCATATGTGATGCTTACCTCTCCGAGAAACGCGACGGGAACCGAAAACAGCGTCGTCATACTTGACGCAGCAGCCTCCGTTTGCTACAATGCTGTAATAGGGGAAAAGGTCGTCGACGCGGCGGTATCCGACACGGGCGAGGCGTTCCTGCTTTCGCAGGGGCACGCGGTCATGATAGATCCCTCGGACGGCACCGAGCGGACGGCGGGGATCGGCGTCGGTGCGAAGCGCATAATACCGACGGGGGACGGCACGGCGCTTTTGTGTCTTTCGTCCTCGGCTTACACGATAGATTTTTCGCATCCGTCCCATACGGAGGCGGGCGGCGCGAGTGAAAATGAGACGGGACAGGGCGGCTGAGGAGCAATTTTTCGCCTTCGAAAAATAAAAAGGGAGAAAATAATATGGGAGCATTTTTCGACATCGTAATTCTTGCCGTTATCGTCATAACGGTAATAAGCGGATGGAAGCAGGGGTTCGTCAAGTCCATTATGGGGCTCGCCTCGTCGATAGTTTCGTTTTTCGCCGCGGTGTTCTTCACGCCGTATCTCGGCGCGTTCATATGCGACGCGTTCGTGCTCAAGTCGCTGTCCTCGGAGATAGCGGAGACCTTGACGTCGCTTTTGTCCGTGCACGGGACGACAGAGACGCTGTTCCAGAAGATGCCGGAGCAGCTCTCGGCGATACTCGAGCGGTTCGGCATAGACACGGCGGAGTTCGTATCGCGGTTTTCCTCGTCGACGGCGGCGGGGGGAGACATAATAAAGGATATGTCGGAGACGATAGCGCGCCCGATATCGGAGACCGCGTCGTCCGCCATCGCGTTTATCATAATCTTTATCGCCGTGTCGATAATATTAAAGGTCGTGACGGTAGTGATCGGGCTCGCGTTCGAGCTGCCGGTGCTCAAGCAGATGAACGAGACCTTAGGTCTTGCCGCGGGCATCGTCAGCGCGCTGTTCTACGCGGTCGTGCTTGCGAATGTGTTCGTACATCTCGCCTCGACCCTGAACGTGTTCGACCCCGCGGCGTATCCACCCGACCTTATCGACGGGACGTATCTGACAAAGCTGTTCTCGGGGCTGCATCTGTCGATGGTGACCGACCTTTTGACGAAAATAAAACGGTAAAAATATATAAAGAGGTTTTTACACAGAAAAGATGGAAATGTGTTCAAGATGCCACAAGCGGCTCGCTGTGGTGTTCATAACCAAAATCGAAAACGGGGAGACGAAGAACGAGGGGCTCTGCCTGCGCTGCGCGAAGGAGCTCGGGCTCAAGCCCGTTGACGACATCCTCTCCCGCATGGGCATCTCGGAGGACGACGTTGACAGACTTTCAAACGATATGGAGGGCATGCTCGAGGCGGGTCTCGGCGGCGACGACGCCGACAGGGGCGACGAGGCGGAGGACGCCGGCGCGCCTCCGATAGACATACCGCGCCTCTTTCGGGGCGGCATGCCTCAGCCGAAGCCGGGCGGACGCGAGGAAAAGGCGGGCCGCGATGAAAAGAAGGAAAAGCAGCCTCGCGCGCCGAAGCGCAAATATCTCGACGTATACACGAAAAATCTGACGGCGGAGGCAGGCGCGGGACGGCTTGACAGGATAGTGGGCCGCGACCGCGAGCTCTCGCGCGTGATACAGATACTCTGCCGCAGGCAGAAGAACAATCCGTGTCTCATAGGCGAGCCGGGCGTCGGCAAGACCGCGATCGCGGAGGCTTTGGCGCAGCGCATTTCTGACGGGGACGTCCCCTACCGTCTGCGCGGCTGCGAGGTGCAGCTCGTCGACCTGACGGCTCTCGTCGCGGGCACGCAGTTCAGAGGGCAGTTCGAGTCGCGCGTGCTCGGGCTTTTGAACGAGGTCAAGGCGGCGGGCAACGTCATCCTCGTCATAGACGAGGTTCACAACATCGTCGGCGCGGGCGACGCAGAGGGCAGCATGAACGCCGCCAATATACTGAAGCCAGCGCTCTCGCGCGGCGAGATACAGGTCATCGGCGCGACGACACTTACGGAGTACAGAAAGCACATAGAGAAGGACACGGCGCTCGAGCGCCGCTTCCAGCCCGTTATGGTCAACGAGCCGACGGTCGGCGAGACGATAGAGATACTGCGCGGCGTCAAGCACTATTACGAGGAGTACCACGGGATACGGATCCCGGAGTACATCCTCGAGCGCGCGGTGACGCTCTCGGAGCGGTATATCACAGACAGATACCTGCCCGACAAGGCTATCGACCTTATAGACGAGGCGGCGTCTCACGTCGCGCTCTCGACGGCGGCGATAAACAGGCGGCTCGAGGCAAAGGATGAGCTCGACCGCGTGAAGGGTGAATACGAGGCTCTGAGCTCCGAGGAGAGCGGCAAGAACGCGACCGAGGAGGAGACGGAGGAGCGGTACGAGAAGCTCGCCGCGCTCAAGAGCGACATTTACAGGCTCGACGACGAGCTCGTCGGGCTTGAGGAGGAGTGCGGGCACGTCGAGATGACGGTCGCGGACCTCGCGCTCGTAATTGAGATATGGACCGGCATTCCCGCCACAGACATAAAGGCGGACGAATTCGACAGGCTCGCGGGGCTCGAGGAGAGGCTGCGGGCACGCATCGTCGGTCAGGATGAGGCGGTGTCCGCCGTATCGAGGGCGGTGCGGCGCGGCAGAGCAGGCGTCACGGCGAAGAGAAAGCCCGTATCGTTCATTTTCGCGGGACCGACGGGCGTCGGCAAAACGGAGCTCGTCAAGACGCTCGCGAACGACCTCTTCTCCTCTCCCGAGACGCTCATAAGGCTCGATATGTCAGAGTTCATGGAGAAGCATTCGGTTTCCCGCATCATAGGCTCGCCTCCGGGCTACGTCGGCTACGACGAGGCGGGGCAGCTGACGGAAAAGATACGCCGCCGCCCGTATTCCGTCGTGCTCTTCGACGAGATAGAGAAGGCGCACCCCGACGTCATGAACATCCTTCTGCAGATACTCGACGACGGCGAGATAACGGACGCGCACGGAAAAAAGGTCGACTTCACGAATACGGTCATAGTCATGACGACGAACGCGGGCTCGAGCTTTTCGTCAAATCCCGCCGGATTCACCGATACGGCGGAGAAGCTGGCGGCGGACAGGACGACAAGGGCGCTCTCGGAATTCCTGCGCCCCGAATTCCTGAACCGCGTCGACGAGATAGTGACGTTCCGTCCGCTCTCGAAGGAGGACTTTGTCGGGATCGCGCGCATAATGACGGGCGACCTTTCAAAGGCTCTGACCGAGCGCGGCATAACGCTCAACGTGACGGATGCGGCGCTCGCCGTCATCGCGGAGGAGTCGTATTCGACGAAGTACGGCGCGCGCAATATGCGCCGCTATATCGAAAGAAATATAGAGGACGTGCTCGCGACGCGGATAATAAACGCGCGCGAGAACAGGATACTCGAGGCGGACGTCGACGCCGCCGAGGGCGGCGGGCTCGCCGTCGAGACGTTCGGTCTGCACTGAGGACGGCAGGTTGCGGAATATGGCAAACAAGGCGGTAAAAGAGGCGGTCACGCCGCCGCGCGCGCGATATGGCGGTTAAAAAACAGGGCAGGATGCCGGGCGGCGCGGGAAACGGCGGCAAAGTCAAAGGCGGAAAAGACGCCTCCGGCGTACCGATAACGAAAGAGCTGCCCGTAGAGGGCGTGTGCCGCTCGCTCGGCGTCGACCCCGAGGCGGGGCTTGAAAAGGCTGAGGCGAAAAGGCGGCGCCGGCGCTTCGGTCCGAACATGATATACGACGCGCGGCGCGAGTCCGTATTCGCATACGCGTGGGGCGCCGCGTTCGACCTGATGCTGCTTATTCTCATACTGACCGCGGCGACGGCGTACGCGTTCAACGAGAGGGTGGCATACGCCGTCGTGATACCTGTGCTCGCGGTGAACATAATCCTTCGCACCCTGGCATACATCAGGGCGAAGAGATATCTTGAGGCGTGCCCCATGTCGGGGGATTTCATGCCGGACGCCGCCGTCAGGCGGGACGGGAAGGTCTCGCGCATAGACGCGCGCGGCGTCGTTAAGGGGGACATCGTCTGCCTGCGCGCGGGCGACGTCGTCCCCGCGGACTGCCGCCTCATAAGCTCGCGAGGGCTTTATGTATTTGAAAAGCATATAACGGGCGTCGGCGGGTCCGTCGGGAAAGACTTTTCCTCCGAGGCGGGGGCGTCCCCCGTTTCGAGGACGAACACCGTCTACGCCGGAAGCTACGTCACCTCGGGCGAGGGAGTCGCCGTCGTGACGCACACGGGAGCGGACACGCTCGCCGTGAGGACAAAAGGATATTTAAAGGCGGCGCGCGGCGGCACGCTGAAGTTGACGGCGCTGCTCGAAAAATACAGCAGGCGGTGGGGCGCCGCGCTGACGCTGCTTGCGTTTTTCGTGACCGTGCTCGACATTTTCGTCGGCAGACGCGGGCTTTACGAGGTGTTTTTCCTCGGGCTCTCGCTCGCGGCATCGTCGATGTGCGAATTTTACCCCGCGACGGGAGATATCGCGGCGGCGCGCGGCATCATGTCGCTGAAGCGGCGCGCGGGCGTCTCGGTCAGGGGCGTGCGCGCGATAGAGACGCTGTACGGGCTCGACGCGATAATAACGCACGCGGACGGCATCGTGAGCGTCGACGGCGTCGAGGCGGACGCGTACTTCTTCGACGGCGAGGTGAGGGACGTTGCCGAAGCCGAAGAAAAAGAAAAGAAAAAAGAGGAATTTTCGATTCCCGACGCGCTTTTGCGGTACGCGAAGGCGGTGACGACGGGCGAGGACGCCGACGTCCACGTCTTCTCCGACGCCGCGAAGACCTTGCGCGACTACATAAAGGAGACGGACGACGGCTCGGGCGGCGCGGCATACGCCGAGGGCGAGCTCCCGATGGCGCTTTACGGGACGGCGGACGGAATTTCGTTTGACACGAGGCTTTTGCACGACAAGGACGGATATATGTCGGTTTCGTGCGGGAGCGCAGACGCGATTTTGCCGTCGTGCGCGTTCGTCCGCGCGGGCGGGAAAGACTCGCCGCTGACCGACGCGGTGAGGGCGGGCATCGGAGGCTTTGTCTCGCATCACGAAAGGCGGGGCGGCACGGCAGTCGCGGTGACCGTCAAGAGAACTCCGTTCTCGTCCCCCGAGCGCATTGCGTTCACGCAGACGGACATGACGCTCGTCGGCGTTATAATACTGTATAGACCGTTGGCTCCCGGAGCTTACGATGCGGCGCGGGCGCTCCGCGAGGCGGGGATACGCGTCGTTTTGACGGGCGGCGGCTCCGAGACGGCGAAGCTCGCCGACAGGGCGGGCATCATACAGGGACCCGGGGACATACTGACCGCCCGCGATTTTGCCGCGATGACGGAGGCGGAGCGCGCCGAGGCGGCGTCAAAGGCGCGGCTTTTGCTCGGGTTCGACGCGCGTGAAAAGGCGGCGTTTGCCGCTCTGATACGAAAGGCGGGCGGAGCCGTCGCTTACGTCGCCTCACCCGATGGCGACATGACGGGCGAGCTTTCGATGCTCGGAGCCGTCGGCGCGGGATTTGTGCCGCAGTCCTCTCCGGTGACGCTCAAGATGAGCGCGGACGCCGTGCTCCCCGAGGCGGGGGGCGGCGCGCAGGGGCTTGCCGCCGTCGCGGCGGCGGTCGCGCACGCGCGCAGGATATACGGGAATATATCGAATACGACGGGGTTCCTTCTGACCTCGCAGACGGCGCGCATTTTCGCCGTCATACTGACGGTCATTCTCGGCACGGGCGCGCTGCCCGCCGAGCAGGTGCTCCTATGGGGCCTCATATATGACTTTTTCGCGGTGCTCGTGCTGATGCGCGAGCCTCCGGAGCGCTCCTCGCTCTCGCTTGTGACGGACGTCTGCGAGCGGCTCTCGCATCCGTTCTCGGGACTTTTGCCGACGGCGCTTCCCGGCTTTGTTTGGGCTGCCGTGACAGTCGCGGTCCCGCTGCTTTACGGCGGGGCGGAAGCGGCGGTGCCGTCCGTGATATTCGTGTCGGTGCTGCTCTCGCTCGTCGTCGTATGCGGGGAATACCGCTCGTCATATCCCGCGTTCTCGCGGAAGCGGCAGCTGTCTGTCCCGGCGCTGTTGTTTGCCGCAGCCGTTGCCGCGGCTGTCGTTTTGGTGACTGTCTCGTCACGCGCGGCGGCGCTCTTCGGAATAATTCAGCCGGACGCAAAGGCGCTCATCGTCTCCGTCATACCGGCGCTCGTGCTGCTCGCGCTGTTTGAGCTCGGGAGATTCGCGGGCGGTACCGGGAATAAAGGGACGGAGAAGGACAATAATAAGGAATGAAAAAATAACGAAAAAAGGTGGGAAAATCACATGGCGGACTGCACACATGACTGCTCGACGTGCGGGGTCGACTGCCCGTCGAGAAATTCCGAGCCGGAGGATCTTTTAAGACCGGCAAACAAGAACAGCAGCATAGGGAAGGTCATCGCCGTCGTCTCCGGCAAGGGCGGCGTCGGCAAGAGTATGGTCACGTCCCTGTTGGCGCTGACGGAGAGACGGCGCGGCAAGAGCGTCGCCATTCTCGACGCAGACATCACGGGTCCCTCTATACCGCGCGCGTTCGGACTTAAGGCGGGCGGCGTCGAGGGCGAGGAGGGGAACATAATCCCGCCCGAAACGGCGACGGGCATAAAGGTCATGTCCGTGAACCTGCTGCTCGACGAAGAGGCGGCTCCCGTCGTATGGCGCGGACCCGTCATCTCGGGCGCGGTGCTCCAGTTTTGGGAAGAGGTCAACTGGGGCAAGACGGACATCATGTTCATAGATATGCCTCCGGGGACGGGTGACGTCCCGCTGACGATATTTCAGTCCGTGAAGCTCGACGGAATAATTATCGTCACGAGCCCGCAGGAGCTTGTCTCAATGATAGTCTCAAAGGCCGTCAACATGGCGAAGATGATGAATATCCCCGTGCTCGGGCTCGTGGAGAACATGAGCTACGTTGAGTGCCCCGACTGCGGGCGGAAGATACCCGTTTTCGGAGAGGGCAGGACGGAGGAGTACGCGAAGTCAGCGGGGCTGACGCTGCTCGACAGGATGCCGATAAGCCCCGAGCTTGCGAAAATGTGCGACATGGGCAAGCTCGAGCTGACGCCGCACGAGTGGCTCGAAAACACCGCCGACGCCGTCGAGCGTGCGTAATGATGATAATATGAGAATGCCGCCGGCAAACCGGCGGCATTTTTATCCGAAAAGGTATGGACATTTGCCCCCGGCTGATGTATACTTAATGTAAGGCAAAAAGACGTTTTTTATGAGGAGATGTGCCAATGGATAAGGTCAGGTTCGGCATCGTCGGCATCGGCAACATGGGCTCGGGTCACGTCCGCCGCTTCGTCGACGGCGAAGTCAAAGACGCCGTGCTCGCCGCCGTCTGCGACATCAAGCCCGACAGGCTCGAATGGGTGAAGCAGTACTGCGCGGAAAAGGGAGCGGAGGCCCCCGCGATGTTTGACGACTGCATAAAAATGCTCGATTCGGGAAAGATAGACGCCGTTTTAATCGCGGTGCCGCATTATCTTCATCCCGTGTTCGGCATCGAGGCGTTCAAGAGAAAGATACATGTGCTCTGCGAGAAGCCGATAGGTGTCTACACGAAGGCGATACCGGAATTTATCGAGGCGGCGCACGCGTCAGGCTGCGCGTTCGGGCTCATGTTCAACCAGCGCACGGACAAGTTTTATCAGAAGATGCACGACATGATCGCCGCGGGCGAGCTCGGCGAGCTTAAGAGGTGCGTTTGGATAATCACGGACTGGTACCGCACGCAGGCTTACTACAACAGCGGCGGATGGCGCGCCACATGGGCGGGCGAGGGCGGCGGCGTCCTCTTGAACCAGTGCCCGCACAATCTCGACCTTTGGCAGTGGATTTTCGGCATGCCGTCGAGGATACGCGCATTCTGCCGCTTCGGGCAGTATCACGATATCGAGGTCGAGGACGACGTCACGGCTTACGCCGAGTACCCGAACGGGGCGACGGGCGTCTTTATCACGACGACGGGAGAGTTCCCCGGCACGAACAGGCTCGAGATATCGGGCACGCGCGGCAAGCTCGTCCGCGAGGGCGCGGGGCTGAAATTCTACCGCAACGCGGTCGACGAGCGCGAGTTCAACAGAACGACCGAAAACGGCTTCGGCAAGATTCCGTATGAGGTCATAGACGTTGAGGTCGAAGGCAAGGGCGGCGCTCACACCGAGATATGCCAAAACTTCACCGATCACATCCTGCGCGGCACGCCTCTCATCGCTCCCGGCGAGGAGGGGATAAGAGGACTCTCGATCTCGAACGCTATGATGCTCTCGACGTGGAAGGACGACTGGGTCGAGCTCCCGAACGACGGCGAGGAATTCTGGGCGTACCTTCAGGAGAAGATAAAGACCTCAAAGGTCAAAGAGGACGTCGGAGGCAAGGTCGCCGACCTCTCGGGAACGTACAATAACTAAAAAGATCAGTCGCTCACGCCTAAAGGCGGCTGTTATCAAAAAAATCAAAATTCCGCGGCGGACGCCGCGGAATTCAGATTGTCGAAAAAGCGTGCTCAAGCGATAAGCGGGGCACGCTTTTTGATTAGCTTGATAAAGCAAGTGTGAAAAACCATCAAAAATGAAAGTGAATTTGAGAAATCAGGCGAGGCGGGCTTCGTATGATCCCGCCTCCATTTCGGCTCTATCCCAAATTTTGTGTAAACACCCCATCATGGCATAATGCGTATCTCGTGAGCGGTCGGCTCCGTCG
>CANRKP010000018.1 GCA_947631245.1 uncultured Clostridia bacterium | reverse complement strand
CTTACATTGTCGGCGGCGGTGTCGGCACCCCTCTGCGCGGCGAGGAGTGCCCGGAGGTCGATTTTTTCTCATACACTCCGCAGTACAGGCAGATGTCGCGCGCGCAGCTTTCGTATTATTTCTGGTGGAGAAGACGCGCGCTCGAGGGAGAATGGCTGCCGGCGTCGTTTTCATACGTTCTTCTGTTCGTTTACGAGACGATAAACCTCGGAGACGAGCTTACACCCGAGGAGGGGCTCGACAGGCTCACGGGCGTATGGCTCGCGTACCGGGACAAATATCATGTGCTCGACAAATACTTGTCCGAATGGCTCGCCGATTACTGCATGATACACAGGCTGCCGCCTCCGAGAGCGAGGCTTTCCCCCATAATGCACGCGATAATGGAGAACGCGAGCTTCCGCGAATTTTACATGGCGGGCGGCGAGGACGGCATCCCGGCGGAGACGATGATAGCGCTCTCTTCAGACTACGACTGGCACAAGAGCAAATTTGCCGCCGACAACGGCGAGCTTTACGCGCGGCACATCCCCGCCGCCGTCGCGTATGTCGCAAAACGCTGCGGGGACGAGACATTTTCCGCGAAGGGGATGAGGTCCGCCGTCGTGTCGAGAGACGCGTACTGCGGCTCGCTCTGCGCCCACAACGTCAAATGCAGGATAGATATCGAGTACCTTTCCTTCGTCCGTTCACGCGAATTGCGGGGACTTATGACGGAGCTCGTCAAATATTCCGAAAACAGGCTGCGCGCCGCGCTCGGCGTGCGCTCGCGTCTGCGCGTCGGCGAGCTGCCGGAAAAATACCGCCTCATCGCGGACGAATATTTCGACCGCGAGTTTCCGGAGGCGAAAAAACGCCCGTCCCGCGCGGCGGAGGAGGCGGCGTATGAAGCATCGTATGAGGCGGCGTATGACGCGCTCTCGCACGGACTTGACAGGGACGACGCGCTTTTGATAGAAAAGAGTTCGTGGGCGTCGACGGAACTGCTCGTCGACGAGCTTGAAGAGACGGAAAAACCAGAAAAAACAGAAGAGGCAGAAGAGAAAGAGACCGACGCGGACACGGAGACGTCCGAGGGCGGCATTTTCGCACGGCTCGACGATGTGTCGGGGGAGTATCTGTCGGCGCTTCTGAGCATCGGCGGGGACGCCGCGCATCGGCTCGCCCTTGAGCGCGGCGTTTACGAGGACGAGATCGTCTCGCGCATAAACGAGGCGGCGGTCGACGAAATCGGGGACATAATAATCGAGCCGACGGACGGCGGATACAAAATCGTCGAGGATTACAGGGACGACATAACGTCATAAGAAATATCGGAGGAAAGCATGGAGAACAACGCAAAAACGGGCGTCGCCACGGCGCGCGTGCCGAAAAGGATACTGTCGCAGCTTATGAGCTCGCTTTCCGCGGGCGTCGTTCCGCGCGCCGGCGCGCCCTATATCGCTATAGGCAGGACCGAGGAGATAGCGGCGCTGACGGGAGACCTCGCCCGTGTCGCTGACGGCGAGGGCGCTATGCGCTTCATAATAGGAAGATACGGCTCGGGCAAGAGCTTTCTGCTCCAGCTCATGCGCGGATACGCGCTCGAGCGCGGCTTTGTCACGGCGGACTGCGACCTCTCGACGGAGCGCAGGCTCTGCGGCTCGTCGGGCACAGGGCTTGCGACGTATCGCGAGCTTTTGCGAAATCTTGCGACGAAGTCGTCGCCGGACGGCGGCGCGCTGCCGCAGCTTTTGGCAAGGTGGATATCGGATATAAAGTCCTCCGTCGCGGCGGGCGGCGCCGAGGTCGGCGACGGAAAGTTCGACGCGGACGTGAAGGCAAGAATATTCGAGGTCATAAGGGGGCTTGAGGCGGGCGTCGGCGGATTTGACTTCGCGCTCGTGCTGTCGAGGTATTACGAGGCTTGCGAGGCGGGCGACGAGGAAAAAAAGAGCGCATGCCTGCGCTGGCTCCGAGGGGAATATTCGACAAAGACGGAGGCAAAGGCGGCGCTCGGCGTCGGAATGATAGTGAACGACGACAACTGGTACGACGAGATAAAGCTCATCTCGCGGCTCGTCTCCGGGATCGGGTATGCGGGGCTCGCCGTGTTCATCGACGAATGCGTCAACCTCTATAAGATACCGAACAGGATCTCAAGGGAGAACAATTACGAAAAGATCCTGTCGATGTATAACGACACGCTCGAGGGCAGGGCGGAGCATCTTTTCCTTGTATTCTGCGGCACGCCGCAGTTTCTCGAGGACAGGCGGCGCGGGCTCTTCAGCTATGAGGCGCTGAGGGGAAGGCTCGCGGACGGGAGATTTGACAGCGGAGAATACAAGAATATGTTAGGTCCCGTCATAAGGCTGAGAAGGCTCTCGGACAACGAGCTTTTGGCGCTCGTTCTTCGCGTGACGGCGCTGCACGCGGAAAATTACGGCTGGACGCCGCGGGTCTCCGACGGCGACCCCGAGGCGTTCGTCCGTGCGAGCCTCGAGATGGCGGGAGCAAATATAATGATAACTCCGCGCGAAATAATAAGGGACTATATCTCGGTATTGAATATTCTTTATCAGAACCCCGAGGCGGACTTTTCCGACGTCGTCGGTACGGCGCTGACGCTGACGCCCGCGGGCGAGGCGGACGACATCACGGAAGATACGGATGCCGCCGCCCTCAAAGCCGACACGAGAGCCGACGCGGCAGAGAACAAGCCCGCCACAGACTTCGACCCCAACGACATCATAATATAAAAGAAGCATCCCCGCGCATCCGAAAAAATCCCTGAAAAAGTTTTGGAAAAGAGAGGGCGCGGGGGAGGAAAACCTTTTTGGAGAAGGTTTTCCTCCCCCGCATATAAAAAACAAACTCATATGAGAACAGCCGAAGAAGTGATAGAGCGGTTCGCGCCGTTCATACAGGAATACATCTATTCGCATGGCTGGGAGAGCCTGCACGAGGTGCAGCTCTGCGCCGCCGAAACAATATTCTGCACAGACAACAATCTGCTCATAACGTCGGCGACGGCGTCCGGCAAAACGGAGGCGGCGTTTTTCCCCATCCTCTCCGAGTTCTGCTCCGACCCGCCGAAGAGCGTCGGCGCTCTCTATATAGCGCCGCTCAAGAGCCTCATAAACGACCAGTTTTCCCGCATCGACGAGCTGCTCGACATGACGGGGATCCCGGTATATCACTGGCACGGCGACGTCGCGCAGTCGCACAAGACAAAGCTTTTGAAGTCGCCGTCGGGGATCCTGCAGATAACGCCGGAGTCGCTCGAATCGATGCTGATGAACAGACCGAACGACATACCGCGCCTTTTCGGAGACTTGCGCTACGTCATAATAGACGAGATACACACGATGACGAACACGGACCGCGGAAATCAGGTCATCTGCCAGCTTGAGCGAATATCGCGCGCGATAGGGCACAGACCGAGAAGGATAGGGCTTTCGGCGACGGTCGGCGATCCCGAGGCGGCGGCAAGGTGGCTCTCGGGCGGCGACACTCGCGACTGCGACATCCCGCGCCCGTCTGAGCGTCCGCTTCGGTGGCGGCTTGGGCTCGAGCATTTCTTCCTCGCGGACGAGGAGACGCTTCACACGGGGACGCACGAGATAAGAAAAACGCCGTCGCAGGGCGACCTCGGACTTTCCGACGGAGAGGGACCGACGGAGGTCGACCCCGGATACGAATATGTCTACGACTGCGTAAAGGGCAGGCGCGCGCTCGTCTTTTCAAATTCGCGCGAGGAGACGGAATACGTCTGCGCGACGCTGCGTCAGATAGCGGAAAACAGGCACGAGCCCGATATTTTCCTCATACATCACGGCAATCTCTCCGCCTCGATAAGAGAGGAGGCGGAGCTGCTCCTCAAGAGCGAGGAGGAGAGGATGGTGGCGTGCGCCACCGTCACGATGGAGCTGGGAATAGATATCGGAAAGCTCGAGAGGATAGTGCAGATAGGCTCGCCGACGTCTGTCTCGAGCTTCCTTCAGCGGCTCGGGCGGTCGGGGAGGCGCGGCGACCCGCCGGAGATGATGATGGTGTTCCGCGAGGAGCCGCACGTTCCGAACACGCCGCTCCCGCAGCTTATGCCGTGGGAGCTGCTGCGCGCAATAGCGATAATACAGCTCTATATCGAGGAGAGGTTCATAGAGCCGCCGCTGACGAGGATGATGCCGTTCTCGCTCTTGTTCCAGCAGACGCTGTCAGTCCTCATATCGTCGGGCGAGCTCACGCCGAAAGCGCTCGCGGAGCGCGTTTTGTCCCTGCCGCCGTTCAGACAGGTCGACCGCGAGGATTACAGGACCCTGCTCGTCTCGATGATAAAAAACGATTTTCTCGAATATACCGACGAGGGCGGGCTCATAATCGGAATAAAGGGAGAGAGGCTGACGTCGGGCTTCAAGTTCTACGCGGTCTTTAAAGATTCAGAGGACTACACGGTGCGCTGCGAGTCCGACGAAATAGGCACGATATCGGAGGCGCCGCCCGTCGGCGACAGGTTCGCGCTCGCCGGGCGCGTTTGGGAGGTCGAGGAGCTCGATTTGCCGAGAAAGCTCATATATGTAAAGTCCGTCGGCGGGAAGATGGAGATATCGTGGCCGGGCGAGTTCGGAGAGATACACACCCGCATACTCGAGCGGATGTACCGCGTTCTTGCCGAGGATACGCAGTATCCATACCTAAAAGCGGGTGCAATGAAAAGGCTTGAGGCGGCGAGGCACACGGCGAGAAATACCGGCATGCTCGACGGACCGATAGTTTCGCTCGGCGGGCTGTCGTACTGCATGTTCCCGTGGCTCGGGACGAAGAGCTTCCGCACGCTGAGACGGTATCTTGCGAAAAACGCGCAGAAATACAAGATATCGGGGATAGAGTTCGAGGGCTGCTGCTTCATAGAGTTCAAGATGGAGAAGGCGGACAAAAACGCGCTGATGGAGGATATAAACCGCGACTTTGCCGCGGGCGTCGACAAATATTCCCTTGTCGGCGAGAACGAGACGCCGGCGTTCGACAAGTACGACGACTACGTCCCCTCGGAGCTTTTGCGCCGCGCTTACGCCGAGGAGAGGCTCCGCACGGACGAGATAGAGGCGCGGGCGAAAAACGGCTGGCGCATAGAATAAAAAATGAAGACGGAATACGACAGAGAGACCGGCACCGTCACGGTCTCGGTGCGCGACCTCGTGGAGCTCGTCTGCCGCGGAGGCAGCATAGGCGGGCGGCAGGGAGTCAGCGCCGCCGACGGGATATCGGCGCACAAAAACGAGGAGGACGGCGCGCGGGACGCAATGACGGAGGTCCCGCTCGAATGCGAATTTCAGGCGGGAGGCATCACATACCGCGTGCTCGGTCGGGCGGATATGATAATCCCCGGCGAGCCCGACATTGTCGAGGAGCTCAAAACGACGCCGTCGACATTCGTCGGCAACAACGACGCGATCCCGAAGGCGCACATCGCGCAGGGAGTGCTCTACGCGCATATGTGGTGCCGCGGCACGGGAGCCGCCTCGGCGGCGGTAAGAATAACTTATGTCCCGAAAAAGGAGGGCAGACGCCGCAGCTTCGAGTGCGTCTTTTCGGCGCAGGAGCTGAAAGCTGAGGCGGAGGCTCTTGTCGGAAAATACGCGGGGTGGGCGTCGCTTGAGATATCGCGCACGATGGAGCGCGAGGCGTCCGTCAAGGCGATAAGGTTTCCGTTCGGGCAGCCGCGCGAGGGACAGACCGAGTTTATGGAGGTCGTCATGAGGGCGGCAAGACGGCGCGGGCGTGCGCTCATTCAGGCGCCGACCGGTACGGGAAAGACGATGGCGGCGCTCTACCCGGCGGTGAAGGCGCTCGGCGTCGGCTATACAGACAGGATCTTTTATCTGACGCCGAAGACCTCGACGCGGCTTGCCGCGGAGGAGGCGGCGGGCACGCTCGCGGCGGCTTGCCGCGTGCTGCGGTCAGTGACGATACTCGCCAAGGAGCGCGTCTGCCCCGCGGCAGAGAGGCTGCGGTCGGGCGAGGTCTGCTCGGCGGAGAGCTGTGAGCGCGCGAACGGTCACTACGACCGCGTCGGCGACGCGCTGTGGGAGCTTATAGCGGAGTTCGGACTAGGTCGTCACATCGGTCCCTCCGACATAATGCGGACGGCGGAGAAATACAAGGTCTGCCCGTACGAGCTTTCGCTCGACGTCTCCGATATGTGCGACATCATAATCTGCGACTACAACTACGTCTTCGACCCGCGCGTGTTTCTGCGCCGCTTCTTTGAGGACGCGCCTCAGAGCGAGCACAAGGGGGAGCGGTACATGTTTCTATGCGACGAGGCGCACGACCTTGTCGACCGCGCGCGGAATATGTTTTCGGCGGGGATATCGCTCGCCGAGGCGGAGTCCGCGCTCGTGTTCGCGGAGAAGGAGAGCGGACTTCACGACGCGCTCTCTGCCGTATGCGATGAAATGAAAAGGCTGCGCGGCCTCTGCGGTGAGGTGACGCGCGGCGAGGACGGAGAGGCGAACGGATATTACGTCGGAAGAGAGCCGTTTTCGGCGCTCGCGTCCCTTTCCGCGAAGGCGGCGGACGAATGCGGAAGGGAGGCGTTCTTCCTGCGCCGTTCGGAGTCGGCGGAGGAGAGGCGGCGCGCCTCGTCGCTGTCGTCGTTCAGACGGACGCTGTCGGATTTTGCCGCGTCCGCGGACGGGTTTGACAAGCGGCACACGGCGTATATAGAGATGTCGGGCGGGGACACGAGGATATCGCATCTATGCCTTGACGCGTCGGGGCACCTTTCGGAAAGGTTCGGCAGAGCGTCGTCCGCCGTGCTGTTTTCGGCGACGCTCGAGCCGCCGGACTATTTCGCGAGCGTGCTCGGGCTCGGAGACTGCGACACGGTGGAGCTGCCGTCCCCGTATTCGGAGGAAAATCTCTGTCTGCTCGCGGCGGACAAGATAAGCACCCGCATGGGAGACAGGGAGACGACGTCGGCAGATATCGCCGCTATGGTGTACGCGCTCGCGATGGCGAAGACGGGAAACTACATCTGCTATCTTCCGTCGTACAAATATCTTGAAACGGTGTCCCGCGTCTTCTGCGGCAGATACGCGCAGGGCGAGGTCGACGTCGTCGTGCAGGAGAAGAGGATGACGGAACGCGAGCGGGAGAGGTTCCTTTCGTCGTTCTCGCCGTCACCAAACAGGAGCCGCGTCGGGTTCGCAGTGCTCGGAGGCGTCTTTTCCGAGGGGGTCGATCTTCCGGGAGACAGGCTGTCGGGCGCCGTCATCGTCGGCGTCGGGCTGCCGGGGCTTTCGTCGGAGACGAATCTGCTCCGCGATTACTACGAGCGCGTATGCGAGCGCGGGTATGAGTTCGCGTATGTTTTCCCCGGCATGAACAAGGTGCTTCAGGCTGCGGGGCGCGTCATAAGGGGCGAGCGAGACCGCGGCGTCGTCCTTTTGATAGACGACAGGTTCGCGACGAGGGAGTACACGAGGCTGTTCCCCTCGCACTGGCGCGGCATCCGCTACGTCGGAGATCTGCGCTCGCTGGGAGTCGCGCTAAAGACCTTTTGGAACGGAAAATGAGGCGCAGTTGTGCTTTTTCACAGGAAAACGGCGCCCGAGCGCAAAATTATTGTATAATGCCCCTGCATAATTGTGTTGCATTTTTTTCATCTATATAATATAATAGATACACTGCCCGTGCAAAAATGAAATTGTGTCGCTTTCGAATTGCAAAAATACCGAAAGCGGGAGAGGACTTCACTATGGAAAGAGCGGACATAACGACGGTAAAACAGATATTCGCATCCCCCGAGGCATACGCCGACCGCGAGCTTCACGTCGCGGGATGGGCGCGCAAGCTGCGCGCGTCGAACGCGTTCGGCTTCATAGAGCTGAACGACGGGACGTATTTCTCCAACATTCAGATAGTGTTCGAAGCGGATGTCCTTGCGAACTACGACGAGATAGCGCATCAGAACATAGGCTGCGCGCTGCACGTCAGAGGCAAGCTCACGCTCACGCCGGAGGCGAAGCAGCCGTTCGAGATACACGCGTCGTCGGTGACGGTGGAGGGCGCGTCCACGCCCGATTACCCGCTTCAGAACAAGCGGCATACAATGGAATATCTGCGTTCCGTCGCGCACCTGCGCCCGAGGACGAACACGTTCAACGCAGTGTTCCGCGTCCGCAGCGAGGCGGCGTTTGCGATACACAGCTTTTTCCATGAAAGGGGCTTCGTTTACGTCCACACGCCTATTGTGACGTGCTCGGACTGCGAGGGCGCGGGCGAGATGTTCCGCCTGACGACGCTCGATATGGAAAACCCGCCGAGGGGGGAGGACGGGAAGATAGACTTCTCGAAGGATTTCTTCGGCAAGCCCGCGAACCTCACGGTGTCGGGTCAGTTAAACGTCGAGACATTCGCGCAGGCGTACTCGAACGTGTACACGTTCGGTCCGACGTTCCGCGCCGAAAATTCGAACACGCCGCGCCACGCCGCAGAGTTTTGGATGATAGAGCCCGAGATCGCGTTTGCGGATCTAGAGGACGATATGGAGCTTGCGGAGGCGATGATAAAGCACATCATCCTCCACGTCCTCGAAACATGTCCCGCCGAGATGGACTTCTTTGACAAGTTCGTGTCTCCTGGCAAAAAGGAGCAGCTTACAAAGCTCGTCGAGAGCGATTTCGGCAGAGTGACTTATACCGACGCCGTCGAAATGCTCGCAAAGTCCGGCGCTGATTTCAAGTTCCCCGTGTTTTGGGGCATGGATATGCAGACCGAGCACGAGAGATACCTGACGGAGCAGATATTCGGCAAGCCGGTGTTCGTCACCGACTATCCGAAGGAGATAAAGGCGTTCTATATGCGTCAGAACGACGACGGGAAGACGGTCGCGGCGTGCGACATGCTCGTGCCCGGCGTCGGCGAGATGATAGGAGGCTCACAGCGCGAGGAGAGACTTGATTACCTGCTCTCTGCGATAGAGCGCTGCGGGCTCCGCGAGGAGGATTACTCATGGTATCTTGCTCTCCGCCGCTACGGGAGCACGAAGCACGCGGGCTACGGTCTCGGCTTTGACAGACTGCTCATGTATATGACCGGCATGCAGAATATAAGAGATACCGAGCCGTTCCCGCGCACCGCGGGAAGCGCGGAATTCTGATGAGACGGGGCGGTGGAAATTTTGACTGTGACGCGCTCGGAGATAAGAAGACACGACATTCGGAGGCATAGTAACTTGGAAACGGAGAATACGGCGGAGCTCAGGCTCCGCTATGAAGAGATAAAATCACGGGGGCTCGCGCTCGACCTGACGCGCGGCAAGCCCGGGCGGGCGCAGCTCGACCTCTCGATGGGGATGCTGGATGTTGTCAAAAACAGCGCCGACTGCCTCTCGGAGGGCGGACTTGACTGCCGCAACTACGGCGTCCTCGACGGACTGCCGGAGGCAAAGCGCCTCTTCTCGGACCTGCTCGGCATACCGGCGGAGAACATACTCGTCGCCGGAAACTCGAGCCTCAACATAATGTACGACACGATGATACGCGCGATGCATTTCGGCGTTTACGGGAGCCCGCGTCCTTGGGGACGTGAAGAGACGGTAAAATTCCTCTGCCCCGTCCCGGGCTATGATCGCCACTTCGCCATATGCGAGTCGCTCGGCATCGAGATGATAAACGTTCCGATGAACGCGAATGGTCCCGACATGGACATGGTCGAGAAGCTCGTGTCAGAGGACGAGGAGATAAAGGGCATTTGGTGCGTCCCCAAGTACAGCAATCCGTCCGGGATAACATACAGCGACGAGGTCGTTAAGAGATTTGCGGCGCTCGAGCCGAAGGCGCCCGATTTCAGAATATTCTGGGACAACGCGTATGCGGTGCACGACCTCTACCCCGACAAAAAGACCGTGCTCTGCGACATCTTCGCCGAGGCGAGAAAGCTCGGACGGAGAAACGAGAACATGATAATGTACTTCGCGTCAACGTCGAAGATAACGTTCCCGGGCTCCGGCGTCGCGATAATGGCGGCGAGCAGGGACAATCTCGATCAGATAAAGGGGCTCATGACGTATCAGACGATAGGATACGACAAGATAAATCAGATGAGGCACGTCAAATACTTCGGCTCCGCAGACGGGATACTATCCCACATGGAGCGCCACGCGGAGATACTGCGCCCCAAGTTCGACATCGTGCGCGAGGTGCTCGAGCGGGAGCTCGGCGGGCTCGGCATCGCGGAGTGGACGCCGCCGCTCGGAGGGTATTTCATCAGCCTCGACGTCCTGCCCGGCAAGGCAAAGCGCGTTTACGAGCTGTGCCGCGACGCGGGAGTTAAGCTGACGGAGGCGGGAGCTACATATCCCTACCACCGCGACCCCGACGACAGAAACCTTCGCATCGCGCCGACATTCCCCGACAACGACGACCTCAGGCTCGCAATCGAAATTCTCTGCCTCTGCGTCAAGCTCGCATCCGCAGAATAAAAAAAGAACGTGAAGCCGCAGCTTCACGCCAAATTACGATCCAAACCCCCAAGACAAAAAGCCTTAAAAGGTTTTGAAAAGGGGGTCCGGGGGGAAAGGAAGATGCCGCGAAAGCGGCATCTTCTGCTTTTTCGCAAAGCGAAAAAGCCCACTTTATTCAAAAGTTTCTTCCCCGCAGCTCTTATATTATCTTTTCCCGACGGCGCACCAGCGGCGGAAGCAGATGACGGCGGCGGCGACGCCTGCGGCGAGCCACACGACCCATGTAATAACGGACGACACATCGAGCTGCGACGAGCAGAGGGACCACATCCCCTCGGCGGAGGAGACGGCGAGCACGGGAGTTATGAGCCGCATCACGTCTATGCCGAGCGCGAAGAGAAGCGCCGGTATGCCGAAGAAGAGAAGGTTCAGCATGTAGGAGAGTTCGTTTGTCCTGACGCACGAGCTCACGAGCATGACGGCGAACGAGAGGATGAGAAGGGCAGAAAACCTTGCGGCATAGAGAATCAGCAGATACTGTCCGATCGTGACGTTCAGAGGCGAGGACGCGAACACGTCGAAGTTCCGTATCGGGACGGCAAGCTCGATCGCTGCCGGAAAGGTTGATTTGAGCCATAGAAATTCGCGGATGTAGACGATGCCGAACGAGAACGCCGCAGCCCCGAACGAGACAAGCATTTTGCGGACAAATATGTGCCCGCGCCCGCGCTTCTGCGCGCGGAGCATATAGACAACGCCCGACTGATTTTCAAACGACATCACGGCGGCGCACGAAACGACCGTGAAAACTATGGCGACGGCGGCATTTACGCGCTGGAGGTCCACGGCGTTTGGACCGTATACGGATTTATAGTGGGTGTCGTTTGCTATCCAAGGCTCATATCCGCCCGCCTCTGCCCTCGCCCTAAGCTCGGCGACGCGCGCCTCCACCTTGTCGAGCGCTGAAAGCAATTCGCCGTTCCCGTTCGTGTATTCGCGGGCGTTTTCTATATATTCGTCGGTCTTTTTTGTTATCGGACCCGCCATATCTTTGAGGTATGCGGTTGACATATCGCTGGTTGTCGAAACGTACCTGTAATACGACAGGCTGCCGCTCGCGATGAATATTATGACGAGCAGAATTATGCCGCGCTCAAAGATGAGGAATTTGTATGCCTCCCAGCCGCCGGTCGTGAAGTGCCTGCGGAAGAAATCAGCGCATTTGTCCCATACGCCGACGACGGCGGAGATGAGGTCGCGCCTGCCCTCGGGGCGCTTGCGGCAGACGGCGAGCACAAGGATGAAGCATATAGCGGCGAATACGGGCAAAAAAGCGAGCGAGAGCCGCCTTATCCCGAACGGGAATCCGAAGAGGTCAATATTCAGGTATTCGGTATACAGCTTCGACGTCCTGATATAGGAGAAGAGATTGAAGTATTTTACGGGATTGAAGATACTCTGTACCGGCAGAAATGCGAAGAGGATGTATTCTACGGCGACAACGACGCCGAGCACCGCCAAAGAGTACTGGACGTTTGAAACCGAGCCGAGAATCGCCCAAAGGAAGAGACCGACCGCAAAGCCGGACGCCGCTTTCACGAGCAGATATTCGATGATAAATCCGCCTATCGTTATTTTCTGCGTGAATGTGCGGAAGCTGACCATCGACTGTATCGCGCGGCCCGTATCCCCCCATCCGCCGGAGAGGGTGAGCGAGAAGAGAAGGTTCACGCCGTATATGAGAAACACGCCGAGCACGCAGGCGGACGCAAGGATCAGGACGCGCGTGAGTCCGAGACGCAGGCGGCCGCCTTTGGAGCTCCTTATGACGCCCCAAAGCCCCGCCCTCCTTTCCTCGAGGAAGGAGAGGACGAAGATAATTATGACGAGAAGATAGAAATAGTCGGCGAGCTCGTAGGAAATCCAGCCTTCATACGCGCGGTTCGCGCCGAACTCGACCTCGGTCCCGCGCAGCTTGTCGAATTCCTCCGCAGTTTTGACTATGTTGCGGTGCGAAAAGCTGTTTTCGTCGCCGAAGATGGACGTCATCGACTGCTGCTCCGCCTGCCGCTGGACTTTGTCGAGGTATTCGGCATAACCGGAGATATATTCATGCTGCTCGTAGAGCTCCAAAAGCCTCGTCTCCGCCGCGTTCAGAATGTGCTCCGCGCTCTCGTCGTCAAGCTCCTCGACAGACGAGAGAAACTCGCTTTTTTTGACCGCATCCTTCAGCTCGTCCTCGGGGATGAGGAGAAAATCGCTGCTTTTTATCACGCGCAGCGTGTAGTATGAGTCGATGACGTTGTACTCCTCATCGAGCATGGCGCCGATCCCCTCGGTCGAAAGACCTCGCGAACGCCCGATTATGTCTGCGTAGTAGCGCTCGCCCTCGATAAGGGCGGAGACGGAACCGGGTCCGAAGTAGGGCATGCGTCCGTAAAAAAAGAAGACGACGGACAAAAGAGAGATGAGAAGAAGCGTGAAAATACGCCTCGGATCGGAATATATTCGTTTCCATTCACCCATGATGACCACCGTGCCCCTTATTCGCCGAGAAAATAAAGATATACGTCCTCGAGCGAGAGCCTGTATGCGACGGGCTCCCAGTCCTCGGGAACGGCGGCGATAAGCTCGGCGGGCGGCGCCGAGCGCAGAAGCTCACCGCGGCGGAGCAGGAGGACTTCGTCCGCTATCGACTCTATGTCGGAGACGATGTGAGTCGCAAGAAGGACGATCCTGTCGCTCGCGAGCTGCTTTATGAAGCCGCGTATGCGGACGCGCTCCTTCGGGTCAAGCCCCGCCGTCGGTTCGTCGAGGATGAGGACCTTCGGGTCGCCGAGCAGAGCTTGGGCGAGCAGGACGCGCTGCTTCATGCCGCCGGAAAAACCGCCTATCTTCTTATGGCGGACGTCGGAAAGATTGGTAAGCTCGAGAACGCCGCTCACCTCGGAGGCGAGCTTTTTGCCGCGCAGTCCCTTCAGCCTGCCCATATAGGTGACGAAGCTCTCGGCAGTCATCTGCGCGTAAACGCCCTGCTGCTGCGGCATATATCCGAGCTGCGCGCGGAATTTGTCGCCGAGTTCGAGTATTTCTTTGCCGTCAAACGTTATGCTGCCGCCGTCGCGCTTTATGTTGTCGGTGATGAGGTTCATCATCGTCGACTTACCGGCGCCGTTCGCGCCGAGGATCCCATAAATGCCGGGGGTGAAGGTCATGGAAAAGTCCGAAAGCGCGACGAGCTTTCCGTATCGCTTTGTGACGTTTGTAAGTGCAAGTTCCATAATGTCTCCGTTCCGCCGCGCCTCCGCGGCAAGGTATTTTATGAGATCCGGCTGACCTCTTGAGGCGGCGATTGTTTCATGCCGCTTTCCGATGAGTTTTTAATGTGCGGCTTCTAATGAAATCATATATTTAAATAATACATCAAATAAGTCCTTTAGTCAACCTTTTGTGCCAAAAAATGCATTATTTTTTTCAAAGCAGCCACGGTTTGCTGTATTTTTATTGACGATAATAAAAGAGGGACTTTAGAAAGCCCCTCTTTAACGTATATTTATTTTGTCAGTCGAGAAAATCCTCGCGGCAGCTTACGCCGAAGGACGCGGCGAGCGCGCGCAGCTCGTCGTCATGTATCGTATTTATGCGCGGCTTCCCGACGGTGAGCATATATATCTCCGCCGCCTTTTCCACCGTTTCGACAAGACCGAATGCCTCGTCCATCGACTTTCCGGTACAGTAGAGCCCGTGCATGCCCCAAACAACGATGCGGTATTCCTTCATTTTTTCCGCCGTGGCAATGCCGATCTCGTTCGTGCCGCAGACCATCCAAGGGAGAACGCCGACCCCGTCCGGGAACACCACGATGCACTCGGTGCACATCTGCCAAAGCGTGTGGGTGAATGAGCGGTCGTCGAGCGGGTGAACATAGTTCATCGCAAGCGTGTTTGTCGGATGGCAGTGCATGACGACGCGGTTTTCGGGTTCGACGGAGAGGCGCGCCATGTGGCTCATCATGTGTGCGGGGAATTCGCTCGTGAACTTTCCCCCGTCGGAAAATCCCCAAAGAAGCTCCGCCGTCCTGCCGCCGTTCGCAATGCGGACGATGCCGAGCGTGTTTTCCGGATCGTGGGCGACGTGGCGGAAATATTTGCCCGTGCCGGTGACGAGAAAGTACTTGCCATCAAGGGAGGGCGCGTCAAATCCCGTGTCGAGCGTGCGGAGCACGGCGGACGTGTCAAGAAATTCCGCGACGTCCGCCTCGTCGAGAAGGACGCTGATGTTGCCGCCGTTGCGCTCGTTCCAGCCGAGGCGGTACATGTTCGAGGTGATCTCGCACATTTCGGTTATAAAGGGGGAGGTAAGGATATCTTTCATAAGCTGCCCTCGTTTTTGATTTTGTCCTGACCTTTTCATTATACCAGTTTTATCGCGCCGCGGCAATATATTATTGCGGAAAAAACAAAAAATCGCAATATTCATTCAACCCGACATTGCGACACCCATTTTTTCCAACGGGGATCGGCCTTTATTTCCTTTTCGACTTGTTCATAATCCGGATTGCACCAGAACGGCCAATCATCCGGCAGTGTCTTTGCGATCCCACAGCATAATTCTGTCTTATATGTCACGCGGGACACGAGAGGCGCGGTGTAAGCGTGTTCCTCTCCATCGCAGAGCGATTCGAGCGCCCTTGCGTGACGGAGCGCTTCATCGAGAGAGCAGAAAGCGTCCTCGTGCAGCCCGCGTTCCCATTCAAGCCGTGATAAATACAGATAGAGCTTGATTAGACTGCCATGATAAGTGCCAAAGTTTCCATCATCACAGATAAGTCTCCAAAGCGCTATAACGCCCTTTACTTTTTGAACAGGCAAATCGCTTGTAAAATGATTTTTGTTGGTGATCAATCCGTATACTATCTGCTCGGAAAAGATATCCGCCATTTTAAGAAGCAGCTCGCCGACGTATTTTGCCTCTTCTTTTCCGTCCTCCGCGCCCGCAAGCAAAACTTCCCGGCTATGGCGCAGTTCGGGCATCCGATCAGCACAAGCGACGGCCTTTTCGTTTTCTCCGATATTTCGGTAGAGAAGCACCAATATGGAGATCGCTTTTGTGACGATTTCATAATCATGTGCCGAATCTGCCAGTGTCTCGCAGAGCCTGATTGCTTCGCCCCAATACGGGTTTTCCTTATGAACATCATAGTCATGCTGGATATAGCCCTCGTCATCATAATACAGCCATTCATGATGACGCCTCCAGCCTGCCTCAGAAAGCGTATCGGCAAGTGTGAGCATAAGACGCTCATTTTGCGGAAATTCGGCAAGCCCATCCCTTAGAATAGACAAGCATTCGTCCACCCATTCGTCGTCGCCGCGTCCTTTTATGTGAAACGCGTCGATTTTCCGGATAATAGCGTCGATCTTTTTCTCTCGGTCGTTTTGGTATCCAAACAGTTCATCAACGGACACGCCAAAATAATTTGCTATGCTTGGAATGAGCTCCAAATCCGGATAACTGCCACCGGACTCCCAACGCGAAACGGCTTGGGCGGTGACACCGACAGCGGAGGCCAAATCATCTTGTTTCCTCGCGTCACGCAGCCGCAGTTCCTTGATTTTTTTGCCTATTGTTATTTTCATGTCTACACCTCATATTCTTTTTTCACCGGTGTAGTTTCATTATACAAGACGCTTCCCGAGTATTCAATTATCAATTAGTTGTTTGATATTCAAATGTCGGTTGATTGCAGCTTGCCTGTTTTTTTGAATAAACATTAAATTGTCTTTATAGAGAGAAAAAACGCATTTTATCAGAGCATTTTTGCTATGTATATACGAACAAATGCCCCTCATATGTCCGTCAAAAACAAAAGCCTGCCGTTACAGCAGCCGTCCCCTGCCGACCTGACGTATTACTCCGCACGCGATGCGGCTGCCGGAGTTGCCCGCGGGCTGAGACGTGAAGTCGTCGGGGCTGTCGTGGATCACAACTGTTTTGCCGATCACCTCCGAAACGGTGAAGCGGTCGGTGAGCGTGAGCAGGAGAGCAAAACCGCCGTTGCCGAAAAGGGGCGGCAGGTCGCCGGCGTGATACGGGTGCGCGCAGCCGTCCGGGTCGTAGTGCGAGCCCGCCTCCGAAAACGGCTCCTCAGGCGTGCCGCCGCACGAGGAGCCGCCGTGAATGTGAAATCCGAAAATGCGCCCTTCGCACGGAGCGCTCGAGGCGGGAAGCCCCGAAACCTCCGCATAAACGATTACGCCCGCGCGCGTCTGATAGAGACGCAGCGCGCCTTTGATGTCGGGATATGCGTCGCCGCCCGAAATTTCCGCCGCCGCCTGCGGCCGCGAGCGGAGAGTTGATAACAGCCTTATGGAATACGGTGAAGGAGATATGTTCATATTGTCACCTGCTTATATAAAATTCTTTAAAGCAGTATATTCTCCGCTCTCCTCAAGCGTTCATAAGAAAAATCCATAAAAAGTTTAGAAAAGGAGCGCGAGGAAAAACCTTTTCAAAGGTTTTTCCTCGCATAAGCCTTTATCAAACTAATCTTACTTCAGCGCGATTGCGGCCTTCGCCTTCGCGGCGACGTTTTCGGCGGTGAGACCGAAGAGGGTGACGAGCTCCTTTGCGGGGCCGGATTTGCCGAACACGTCGTTGATGCCGAGCTTCACGACGGGCGTCGGGCGCTTTTCTGAGAGCAGTTCCGAGACGGCGCCGCCGAGACCGCCGATGACGGAGGCTTCCTCAGCCGTGACTATCGCGCCCGTTTCCGCGGCGGCGCGAAGCACTATTTCCTCATCAAGAGGCTTTATCGTGTGAATGTTGATGACGCGAGCGGAGATGCCCTCGGTAGCGAGCAGATTGCGCGCGCGGAGCGCAACCTCTACCATCATGCCGGTGGCAATTACGGTGACGTCGTTGCCGTCCGCCATCTGTATGCCGCGACCGAGCTCGAATTTGTAGTCGGGGCGGTCGTTGATGACGGGTATCGCCATTCTGCCGAAGCGGAGGTAGACGGGACCGTAATGATTGATTGCTGCCTCGACGGCGGCGCGTGCCTCAACTCCGTCGGAGGGGTTGATTATCGTCATGCCCGGGATCGTACGCATGAGGGCGATGTCCTCGAGGCACTGATGCGAAGCGCCGTCCTCGCCGACAGTAATGCCGGCGTGCGTCGCGCCTATCTTGACGTTCAGATGAGGATATCCTATCGAGTTTCTGACCTGCTCGAACGCGCGCCCGGAGGCGAACATCGCGAACGTGGATGCGAACGGTATGTATCCCGCAGTCGAAAGACCGGCGGCGACGCACATCATGTTCGCCTCCGCGATGCCGCAGTCAAAGTGGCGGTCGGGGAACGCTTTCTTGAACGTGTCCGTCTTTGTCGCGTTTGCGAGGTCGGCGTCGAGTACGACGAGATTTTCATATTTTGCGCCGAATTCGGCGAGGGCTTTTCCGTAGCTTTCTCTTGTTGCAACAGCTTCTGCCATTTCAGTTTACCATCCTTTCCGTCATATAGACGCGCGCAGAGCGAGAAGCTCCGCCTTTGCGGTCTCGTACTGCTCTTCGTTCGGCGCTTTGCCGTGCCAGCCAGCCTGGTCTTCCATGAAGGAAACGCCCTTGCCCTTCGTCGACTTTGCGATGATGGCGGTCGGCTGACCCTTGTGCTCGCGCGCCGCCTTGAACGCCGCCTCGATCTCGCCGAAATCGTGAGCGTCTATCGAAATGACGTTCCAGCCGAAGGCGCGGAGCTTTTCGTCGTGCGGGGTGGGGTTCATAACGTCCGTAATGCGGCCGTCGATCTGAAGACCGTTCCAGTCGATAATGAGCACGAGATTGTCAAGGTGATAGTGCGAGGCGAACATCGCCGCTTCCCAGATCTGCCCCTCTTCGCTCTCGCCGTCGCCGACGGCGGTGTAAACGCGGTAAGATTTGCCCGAGAGCTTCGCCGCGAGCGCCATGCCGCACGCGACCGAGAAGCCCTGACCGAGCGAGCCCGACGACATGTCAACGCCGGGAACTCCCTTCATGTCGGGATGCCCCTGAAGATAGCTGCCCGTGTGACGGAACGTTTTCAGGTCCTCGACCGGGAAGTAGCCGCGGTTCGCGAGCGTCGAATAGAGAGCGGGCGAGGTGTGCCCTTTCGAAAGGACAAAACGGTCGCGATCCTCCCATTTCGGGTTCTTGGGGTCGATGTTCATTTCCTCAAAGTAGAGGTACGTCAGAATGTCCGCAACCGAGAGCGACCCGCCCGGATGTCCGGACTTTGCGTTGTAGACGGCCTCGATGATGCCGAGGCGCACGTCCGCCGCTGTCCTCTTCAGCGCTCTTTCTTTTGCCTGCTCCATAAGTTTTATGTCTCCTTTATGTTAATTTAAAACAGTTTCTATACTGTAGCTGCCGGTAGGCGAACCCTCACCGGTTTTCGACGGCGTATCAACGCCCGTGCTGCGTCGGGTCCCCTTGGCAATACAACCAGTATTGCCTGCGGGTATTTTCTTGCCCGAACGATGATACGACGCCGAAAACTGCGCGGCACTCCACGCGGGCGCCGAAAAGCGCCCGCGTGGAGCGGTGAAGTTCGTCTCCCGTCAGCTATATTTTACTATGGCACGCCCGTATTGTCAAGATTGCCGCCGATTATTTTGCACAGGGACTGCCCGCTCGCCGATGCTTTTCTTTGATATGTGTTGACGCGCGAATTTGAAAAGCGTAAAATTTATTTTGAAAAAATCTTCTTTACCCGCTGACACAGGCGCGCTTTCGCCGACTATATGGGTGAAAGCGCCGATCGACCGCAATCAAAAAAAGGAAAAACAAATGAAAAAGTCCCGACTGACAACGGCACTCGACCAAAAGCTGCTCGATTCCCTCTACGGCTGGTGCTACGCGAGAACGAGCGGCAGCGCCGAGGCGGAGGAGCTCTGCTCCGACATCACGTTTGCAATAGTAAAGTCTGCGAACCGCGACCCGGACGCGGAGCTTGAAAACGCTTACGCGTTCATTTGGCAGATCGCGCGCCGCGTCTACGCAGATTTTGCCGAAAGAAAGAATCGCACCGCCGCCCGTACATATCAGGGCGACCCCGACCTTGCGATGGCGAACATGGAGGACACGGCGGCGGATATGGACGTGGACGCTGCCGACAGCGAGGCGCTGTCGCTCATACTGCACAGGATCGCGTTTCTGTCGCGCATATACCGCGAGGTTATGATATCGTTTTACCTCGACGGGCTGCCGGTGGCGGAAATAGCGAGGCGGCAGCGCACGAGCGAGGGCGCGGTACGCGAGCGGCTGAGGTCTGCGAGAGGCAAAATTCGGGACGAGGTAAAGGAGATCATGAACATGGAAGAAAAAAGCACAAAAACGATGGACAAGCCGACAGCGCTGAGAAGGATAGACCTTTCCTTATGGGGCAACGGAAACCCGACGTGGAGCGACCCGAGAAAAGATATTGAAAGGCAGTTTTCGACTCATGTCCTTTGGCTGTGCCGCAAAAAGCCGCGCACACCGAAGGAGATATCGGACGAGCTCGGCGTGCCGATGATGTACGTCGAGGAGGAATGTGAGAGGCAGGTATACGGAGAGAACGGCAAATACGGCGCGCTGCGCCGCGTCGACGGCGGAAAGTATATCATCAATTTCCCGCTTTTAGACAGAGACGAGTTTGCGCGCGGATGCGAGATTTACAGCGAGGTCGTTCCCGATGCGGTCAAGGCTATTAAGGCTTATGTCAGCGGGCACGAGAGGGAGTATCTCTCTTTCCCGTACAAAAACAAAACCGTGACGCTGCCGCTCGTCATGTGGAGGCAGGCGCCTCATATAGGATATTCCCTCGGTCTTGAAGTCGAAAGGGTACTTGACGAAGAATATTTCAGCGACACAGAAAAGCCCGACCGCCCATTTTCCGTATACGGATATGAACTCACGGGACAGGATTTCGGCTGGGGCAACGACACGGCGTCAGTCAAGAACTTCTGCGGTTACAAACTCGTAGAAATCTCCAATATTTATCACAACCCGAACATCAGAGCGAACTTCTACTGTGACTACAACATCGCAAACGACGAGGCGCTGACGCTCGCGGTGCGCGCTGTCGACGGCATGGACGTGAACGCGCTCTCGGAGAATGAGCGCGAGCAGGCGGCGCGCGCGATAGAGGAAGGTTACATATACCGCGACGGCGACACGCTCTACACGAAGTTTCTCGTCATCGACGGCGAGGATAAATCGAGATTGTACGAGGTATCGGACGGGCTGTCCTCCATCCTTCGTCCGTTCGCGAAGACGATAGCGGAGAGAATGGCGAAGTTTTTGCGCTCGGCGCTGCCGCCGCATCTTTACGGTGAGTACCATCGCGCAAATTCGCTCTTCTCGGGCTTCGTGTGCGATACGGTCATAAACGCTCTCATCGACTGTGGCACGCTCCCGCCGCCCGAGGACGGCAGGCTCCGCGAGTACGCATACATGATGACGCTGTATAGATAAAATATGCGGGGGAGGCACCTCTTTAAAGGTTCCTCCCCCTCTAAACTTTTATAAAATTCCCGAAAAGTTCTGAAAAGATGGGTGTGTGGAAGGAAAACTCTTTCGAAGAGTTTTCCTTCCCCACGAAAATACAAACCTTACAGAGCCTTCGTCTCGACCTCGGTTTTGGCGGAGGAGATGAAGTCGTCGAGTGGCATTACTATCGCCTTGTTCTCCTCTTTGCGGGAGCGGACGGAGACGGTGCCGCTTTCGCGCTCGCGGTCGCCGACGACGAGGACGTAGGGTATCTTCTGGAGCTGCGCCTCACGAATCTTGTAGCCGATCTTCTCGTTTCTGTCGTCAAATTCGACGCGGAAGCCGGCGGCGTCGAGCTTTTCGTAGACCTCGCGCGCGTAGTCGTTGATGTCGGTGCGGATGGCGGTGACCGTCATCTGCACGGGAGCGAGCCACAGCGGGAACGCGCCCGCGAAGTGCTCGGTCAGGATGCCTATGAAGCGCTCTATCGAGCCGAAAACAACGCGGTGTATCATGACGGGGCGGTGCTTTTCGTTGTCCGCGCCGACGTAGGTCAGGTCGAACCGCTCGGGCAGGTTCATGTCGAGCTGTATCGTGCCGCACTGCCAAGTCCTGCCGATGCAGTCGCGGAGGTGGAAGTCTATCTTCGGACCGTAGAATGCGCCGTCGCCCTCATTGACGACGTAGTTGACGCCGAGGTCGTCGAGTGCGCCGCGCAGTCCGTCCGTCGCGAGCTCCCACATCTCGTCGGTCCCGATGGAATTCTCCGGGCGCGTCGAGAGCTCGACGTGATATGTGAAGCCGAAGAGCTTGTAGACCTTGTCAATGAGGTTGTAGACGCCCTTTATCTCGTCCCTTATCTGATCGGGGCGCATGAAGATGTGCGCGTCGTCCTGAGTGAAGCAGCGCACGCGCATAAGACCGTGCAGAGCGCCCGACAGCTCGTGACGGTGGACAAGACCGAGCTCGCCGCAGCGGACGGGGAGCTCACGGTAGCTCCATATCTTGCGCTTGAAGACGAGCATTCCGCCGGGGCAGTTCATCGGCTTGATGGCGAAATCGCGGTCGTCTATCTTCGTCGTATACATGTTGTCCTTGTAGTGGTCCCAGTGACCGGAGCGTTCCCAAAGCTCGCGGGAGAGCATCATGGGGGTTTTTATCTCCTCATATCCAGCTTTCCTGTGCTCCTCGCGCCAAAAGTCCTCGAGGATATTGCGAAGCACCATGCCTTTAGGCAGGAAGAACGGGAAGCCGGGTCCCTCGTCGTAGATGTCGAAGAGGTCGAGGTCGTGACCTATCTTTCTGTGGTCGCGGCGCTTCGCCTCCTCGAGCATGTTCATGTGCTCGGAGAGCAGCGTCTTGTTTGGGAACGCGACGCCGTAAATGCGGCGCAGCATCTTGTTTTTCGAGTCGCCCTCCCAGTACGCGCCCGTCAGCGAGGTGAGCTTGAACGCGCGGACTGCGCCCGTCGAGAAGAGGTGCGGACCGGCGCAGAGGTCGACGAATTCGCCCTGACGGTAGAAGGATATCTCCTCCCCCTCGGGAACGCGCGCGATGAGGGCGACCTTGTAGGGCTCGTCCTTTTCCTCCATGAATTTTATTGCTTCCTCTCTCGGGAGCGTGAACCGTTCGAGCTTATAGTTCTCGTTGACGATCTTTTTCATCTCCGCTTCGATCTTCGGCAGATCCTCCTGCGTAAACGGCTCGTCGCGGTCGATGTCGTAGTAGAAGCCCGTCTCGATGGCGGGACCTATCGTCAGCTTAGCCTCGGGGTAAAGGCGCTTTATCGCCTGCGCCATTATGTGGCTCGCCGTGTGGAAGAATGCGTGCTTGCCCTCCGCGTCGTCAAACGTGCAGAGCCTGACCGTGCAGTCGCGGTCGAGAGGGTGCGTCAGGTCGACTGTCTTTTCATCGACGACGGCGGCAATGATCTCGCGCGAGATAATGCCGGCTTCCTTCGCGGCGTCGTAGACCGATATCGGGGCGCTTGCCTCGTATTCGGGTCCGTTTTCGAATTTTACCTTGAACATGATGATGTTCTCCTTTTCGGGGTGATATTTAAAGCGGGAAAAAAACAAAACCGACAGAAAACGCGTCTTTTGCGTTTTCTGTCGGGGTGCGACTTTTTATCGCACGGTTCCACCCGCACTTTTAACTTGAAATGTGGTATTTTTTGTTTTGGGCTTCGGTCAGAAAGGGTGGTACCCGTGCCGATCTGTCAGGGCGCGCGGTCACAGCGGCGCGGCAAAAGCCGCGTCCCGCGCGTTCTCTGTCCTGCTCCCGGGACGGACGTGTTCCTTTTTGATTTTATCCGAAGTCTTTTATCCGCGGGCGGGCACGGAGCCGTGCTTTCTGCGGTTGTACTCGGAATAGGGGTTCACGAGCTCGCGCCAGTCAAGGTCGCCGCGTTCGAGCGCGCGGACTATTACCTCGGCGGAAGCGATGTTTGTAGCATACGGGACGTTGTGGACGTCGCACATGCGGAGAAGATTATATTCCGCCTCGTCAAGCTCAGGCTTCGGCTCGGTAGAACGGAAATAAAGAAGAACGTCTATTTCGTCGCAAGCGATGCGGGACGTTATCTGCTGTCCGCCTCCGTGACTGCCGGGAAGGAACGTCTCGACGTTGATGCCGGTAGCGTCAGACAGCACGGTCGCCGTCTTGGCGGTGGCGCAGATATTGTGCTTTGACAGTATCCCGCAGTATGCTATACAGAACTGTATCATCAGCTCCTTGCGCGTGTCGTCAGCGATTATTGCGATTTCCATAAAATGACCTTTCTGCAGGCGAAGACACGTCGTCTGCGCGCGGCGGCACTCTACATATTAAAATCTCGGTGATGAAAATTAAAATAGATAAAATGCGTAATATGATAAAGCGAATTTCTTAATTCTGAGCCCGAGGATACGCGGCCCTTATACGGCGTACATATCCTCGGACGGATCTCTGCCGGGATCGTCTGCGTCCTCCCGTCTGTACGGGCTAAGCTTCTTCTTCCGTCCGCGGACGCGCATGCCGGAGAAAAGCGGAACTTCCGCCCCCCGCAGGCGCATCGCGATATTGTAGAAGGCGCGCGGCGACGGAGATTCTTCAACGGCGGCTGCGGGCATCCCGCGCTCCTGACCGCGCCTCATATGCTCGTCGTAGGGAACGACGCCGAGAAGCAGTATGCGCGTTCTGTTTATCAGCCCGTCAATGTAGGATACGTCCTTTTTTCCGTCGTAGGCGTTTATGATAAGGCGAAGGCTGCGAACCCCGTGATGTGAGAGCTCCGCTCCCGTCTTCTCCGCGGCGCGCAGGGCAGGCAAAGACTGCGTTGACACGATAACGGCGTCATAAACAACGTCGGGATATATCGCGAGAGGAAAATCTATCCCTCCCGAAGTGTCAATGACGATGCAGTCTGCCCCGACGGCGTCAGCACAGCTGACGGCGGCGGACGCGGCCGGCGCGGGGTCTACCACCTCCCCGGACGGCGGGACCGTGCAGTAGAAGAGATCCTCACAGCGAGGGTCGCGGAGCACGGCTTCAACAGGCGAGGCGCGCCCCGAGGCGACGTCCGCAAGGTCGAACATACCGACTCCGTCATAGCCTAACATGAGGTCGGCGGTGCGGTTTTTGGTGTCACAGTCCGCGAGCAGCGTCCGCTGCCCGCAAAGCGCCATAGTGAACGCGAGATTGACGGCGACAGTCGATTTGCCGACGCCGCCTTTGCACGATGTAATAAGATAAACGCATCTTTCGCGTGACATGACGCACCTCGAAAGCCGATAAAGACGCTTCCTCACGGTAATTGTAACACAATCTCAACGGAATGTCAACAATTTTAATGTTTTTTATGTGGAATTTGAAGGTGTTTTTTTTGCGCCGGAGAAGTTTTTGTTGTATTCGGAGCGCCGTTATTGTATAATAAAACCGTACCTGCCGGCTTGCCGGTCCTCCCCGGACGCGGCGGCACGGCAAAACGGAGGCGTCCCATTTATGATAGGTATTTTTGACAGCGGGCTCGGCGGACTTACGGCGCTTTGCGAGCTTGCGGCGCTTTTGCCGCACGAGGACATGATATATTTCGGAGACACGGGCCGCGTTCCCTACGGCTCGAAATCCGAGGCGACGATCGTGAGATATTCGGTGCAGGACATGAATTTTCTCTGCGGCTTCGGGATAGACGCCGCGCTCGTCGCCTGCGGCACGGCGTCGTCAACGGCGCTGCCTACGCTGAGGGAGAAGTTCGACATACCCGTTTTCGGCGTTATCGAGGCGGCGGCGCGCGAGGCGGCGGCGACGACAAGGTCGGGACGCGTCGGCGTTCTCGGCACCTCGACGACAGTCAGAAACGGCGCGTTCGAGCGGGCGGTGAAGGACGCCGACATGTCGGTGGAGGTGACGTCGGTCGCGTGCCCGCTCTTCGTTCATCTCGTTGAAAACGGATTTATCGAGCGCGGAGACGCGGTGACGCTCGCGGCGGCGGAGAGGTATCTTGCGCCCCTGAGGGGCTCCGGCATAGACACCCTGATCCTCGGGTGCACGCACTATCCGATAATAAGCTGGGCGATAGAGGCGGTGCTCCCGGGCGTGCGCCTCATAAGCAGCGGCGAGGCGGCGGCGAAAATGCTCGCCTCGGAGCTCGGACACGGCGGCGGTGACGGAAAGCAAGGGAAGATACGCTTCTTCGTCAGCGACACGCCGGACGATTTTGAGGCGGCGGCGCGCGTCTTTATGGGGAGCTTCCCCATCGGGCACGCGGAGTATGTGGACATAAGCAAATACTGAAAACGGCGCGGCAGGGGGAGCATACATAAATGAAAACGGGTCTTGTTTCGGTGACGTTCCGTTCGCTCGGCAGGGCGGACGTTGTTAGGCTCGCCGCGAAAGCGGGTCTTTCGGAAATAGAATGGGGAGGCGACATACACGTCCCGCACGGGGACATCGACGCGGCGCGAGACGCGGCGCGGCTCACATCCGGGGCGGGGCTCTCGGTATACAGCTACGGCTCGTATTACAGACTTCCCGCAAAGGAAAATAAAGAAGAATTCGAGAGCGTGACGGAAACTGCGCTGGCGCTCGGCTGCCCCTCCGTTCGGATATGGGCGGGGAGCGCGGGCGCGCGCGACACGGACGTCATGACGCGCGCGGGCATGAACGAGACTCTCGTGAAAAACGCGGACGCGGCGGCGGCACGCGGGCTTTCGCTCTCGTTTGAGTATCACGGCGGGACGCTGACTGACAGCGCCGAGAGCGCGCTTTGGCTGCTCGGCGACTGTGGGCGCGAAAACGTCCGTCTGCATTGGCAGCCGAACCAGTACGAGGACACCGATTACAACGTGCGCGCGCTCCGCCGAGTGGCGGCGCACGTCGACACCGTTCATGTCTTTGCGTGGGAGGGGGACAGGCGTCTTACGCTCGCGGAGCACGAGGACGCGTGGAGAAGATATTTCGATATTCTCCGCGAGCTCGGGACGCCGCGCGCGGCGCTGCTTGAGTTTCTGCCCGAGGAGACGGAGGACGCGCTTTTGCGCGACGCGGAGGTGCTGAACGGATGGCTGGCTCTGTGAAAAAGGCAGTGTTCCTCGGCGACAGAGGGAGCATCTGCCGCGTGTACGAGAAAACGGCGGACAAGATAAGAGAAAAGGTTGAGTTCATCGATCCGATATACAACAGATCCGAGCTTGAGGCGCGCCGAGCCGAGGCGGCGGAGGTCTCCTACATCTTTTCGACATGGGGCATGTGGCATATGTCGGAGGCGGAGATAGGGGAGTTTTTCCCGTCGCTCGAGGCGGTATTTTACGCCGCAGGCTCCGTTCGGGGGTTCGCGCGCGAGTTCCTCGACCGCGGGGTGAAGGTGTTCTCCGCGTGGGCGGCGAACGGAATACCGGTCGCGCAGTTCACGGCGGCGGAGATAATGCTCGCGCTGAAGGGGTTTTATTCCTCCGTCCACAACGGGGGCGGCGAATGGGAAAATCACGGCGGCGCCGCGGGGTTCCCGGGAATCATGGATGAAAAGGTCGGCATCATAGGCGCGGGCATGATAGGAAAGCTCGTCGCCTCACATCTGCGTCAGCTGCCGATTGAGCTTTTGATATACGACAAATTCGCGGATGCGGATGCGATCGCCTCAATAGGCGGCAGAAAGGCGAGCCTTGAGGAGATCTTCTCCGAATGTCTCGTTATTTCAAACCACCTTGCGAACGTGCCGGAGACCGTCGGGATGATAGATTACGCGCTCTTCTCACGCATGAGGGAAAACGCGGTATTCATAAACACCGGGCGCGGCGCGCAGATAAAATGCTGTGACCTCGTCCGCGCGCTCACTGAGGTGAAGACGCGCACGGCGCTGCTCGACGTGACCGACCCGGAGGAGCCGCCGCGCCCCGGCAGCCCGCTGCTCGAAATGAAAAACGTCTTTCTGACGCCCCACATCGCGGGCTCTCTCGGGTGCGAGGTCCACAGAATGGCGGAGTTCATGTTCGAGGAATTCACGGCTTACGCGAGCGGCGCACCGACACGGTATGAGGTGACGAAAGAAATGCTAAATACAATGGCATAAAATTTTCTTTGAAGGGGTAAGCATCTTTGGATTATTCGGCATATGAAAAGGCTATAACGGGCAGGATGACGTATTTTATAATTATCGGCGCCGTTGTTTTTATAGTGGGAATTATCTGCATCATCTATATGTGCAGGAATATACGCAGCGAAAAGATAAAATTCGCCGTTTTGCTTGCGCTGGCTTGCTTTGCGGTTGTCGGAAGCGGTATTTTGACCGGAGACGTTGTATATTCTTCCGTGTACGATATAAAAAATCAGGCATACTGCACTTATGAAGGACAGTTTAGGGTCGATACAGATGTAGAGACACGTTCGGGTACTTGCACATTATATCTCGGTGACGGCACAAAATTGGAAACGGATGCGTATATTCTTTCCGAGGGAGATCATGAGGGCCGCGTTGTATACGGACTAAAAACAAAAATTGTGCTGGATATAAATACTAAAGACAAATGAAGCCGAAAACGATCAGTAGCCCGTATAGTCCCTAAAAAGATTTGCTCTGCTGTCGGATCAGCTGCTCCGACGTGGAATGCAGAAGAAAATAAGCGGAATGCAAAAAAGGAGGACACAAATGAAAAGCATAAAGCCCGGGCGCGGGCCGTCGTTTATGGGAGGGATCGCATCCGTTTTCATGGGTGTGTTCGGTCTTTTATGGACTGTCTTCGTTTTGTATGCCGGCGGCGGATTTTTCGCTTTGTTCGGCCTCGTTTTCGTCGCTATTGCGATAGTGAATGCGGTATACAGCTTCCGAAACGCAACGGGAAAGAATAGGTTCTCGACATTCGACATCACGGACGACGGCGAGGAGGAGGATCCGCTCAACGCCCGCTTCGGAAATATGGCTGAAAAGGCGGAGTATAAAGAAAGGACCGCGAGCTCCAGCAGCAAATTCTGCCCGTATTGCGGGGCGCCTGTCGAGGGGGACTTTGAATTCTGCAACAAATGCGGCAGAAAGCTGCCGTAAAGATATATAATTTTTTGAAAGGGGGCAAAAACCGTTATGTCAACGAAATATAAATTCGCCTGCGGTACGCCGGGCGAGCTTTTGAAGACGGCGGCGGAGGTCGGCGCCGACATACCGGTGTCGGGCGACACAAGCGTCCTTGCTCGGTCTGTGAAAATACGCGGCGTCACGGCAAAAAACAGCCTTGCGGTCCATCCGATGGAGGGCTTTGACGGCACGCAGGACGGCGCGCCCGACGAGCTGACGCGGAGGAGGTACGAGAGATTTGCCTCCGGCGGGGCGGGGCTTTTCTGGTTCGAGGCGACGGCGGTGTGTCCCGAGGGCAGGTCTTCGAGGCGGCAGCTCTATATAAACGACGGCAACGTCGACGAATATAAGCGCACGGTCGAGATGATGCACGAGCTGTCGGGCGGCGCGCCCGTCATATGCCAGCTCACGCACTCCGGGCGGTTTTCAAAGCCCGAGAACACGCCCGCGCCGATAATAGCATACCACAATCCGCTTCTGAACGAGCGGCTTTACATAGCGCCCGACTATCCGACGGCGACGGACGATTATCTCGACGGCCTGCACGACAAATATCTGCACGCGGTGAAGCTCGCGAAGGCGGCGGGGTTTGACGGCGTCGACATAAAATCGTGCCACAGATACCTGATGTCGGAGCTTCTGTCGGCGTTTCTGCGTCCCGGGAAATACGGCGGCTCGTTTGAGAACCGCACGCGGCTTTTGCGTGAGGTCGTCGCGGACGCGGCGTCCGTTTACGGAGACGACGGCTTCCTCATCTGCACGCGGATGAGCGTGTCGGACTGCATCCCGTACCCTTACGGTTTCTGCACGACGGAGGACGGAAAAGTCGATATAAGTGAGGCGCTGAGGCTGCTCTCGGAGCTTTCGGGCTCGGGACTGTCGCTTTTGAATCTTTCAATGGGTACGCCATATTACAATCCGCACGTCAACCGCCCATACGACAGCGGCGGATATGAGCCGCCGGAGCACCCGCTAAAGGGAGTTGAAAGGATGATAAAGACGGCGGCGGAGATAAAGGAAAAGATACCAGAGCTCGCCGTGATCGGAACGGGATATTCATATCTGCGCGGCTCCGCGCAAAACGCGGCGGCGGGAGTGCTCGAAAGGGGCGGCGCCGATATGATAGGCTTCGGAAGGATGGCGTTCGCATACCCCGACTTCGCGCGCGACATGATAAACGGGGAGTTCGACGCCAAAAAATCATGCATTTCCTGCGGAAAGTGCGTCCAGCTCATGAGGCGGTGCGCCACGGCGGGATGCCCCGTCCGCGACAGGCTATATACGCCGATATACGTCGAAAACTGCGGCGGCAAGCCGGATATGTTCTGATCGGAGATAAAATCATGAGCTTTAAATCTATTGTTATCGTTACGGGCGGCGCGCGCGGCATCGGGAGGGCGATATCGCTTTGTCTTGCGGAGCACGGCTTCACGGTCGCCGCCGTCGGGACAAGACCCGAGGACGCCGTGGGGAATTTTCTCGCCGAGCTGAGGAGCTTCGGTGAGGACAATATGTATATTCAAGGTGATATCTCGTCTCATGACGACAGGATCCGCATTGTGGATACCGTCTATGACAAATTCGGAAGGCTCGACATCCTCGTCAACAACGCGGGCGTCGCGCCCGCAGTGCGCGCGGATCTGCTCGAGATGACGGAGGAGAGCTTTGACAGAGTTTTGGGCGTCAATCTGCGCGGCGCGTTTTTCCTCACGCAGTACGCGGCGGGGCGGATGATAAATGACGCGAAGGGAGAGTCGCCGCGAATGATAATCACGACGACGAGCATCTCGGCGGAGACGTCGAGCACGAACAGGGGCGAATACTGCATCTCGAAGGCGGGGCTTTCGATGGCGGTGAAGCTATTCGCCGACAGGCTCGCGGAGTACGGCATAAACTCATACGAGGTGCGCCCCGGCATAATAGAAACGGACATGACGGCGGGCGTCAGGGACAAATATGAGGCAAAAATAGCGGGAGGGCTTCTGCCTATTGCGCGCATGGGAAAGCCAGAGGATGTGGCAAAGGCGGTACACGCGCTCGCGCGCGGCGACCTTGCATATACGACGGGCGCGGTCATAAACGTAGACGGCGGCTTCACGCTGTCAAGACTGTAAAATTCACCATACCAAAAGTCATAAAAGTTTTAGAAAAGGGGTCCGGGGAGAAACCTTTTTTCAAAAGGTTTCTCCCCGGAAAGGGATATAAAATATGAAAACGACACCGGTCAAGGGAACTAACGATTATCTGCCCGCAGAGGCGGCGCTGAGGGACAGGCTTCAGTCAACGATACTCGGCGTATACAAAAATCACGGCTTTGAGCACATAATCACGCCCGCCATCGAGGACGCGGAGAACCTCGACAAGAGTGACGGCGGCGACAATCTGAACCTCATTTTTAAAATACTCAAGCGCGGAGAAAAGCTCGAGCGCGCGCTTGCAGAGGGCGGCGAGCTCTCTGACATCGGTCTGCGCTACGACCTGACGCTGCCGCTGTGCAGGTATTACGCCGCGAACAAGGCGAGCCTGCCGACGCCCGCGAAGCTCATACAGTGCGACAGGGTCTACAGGGCGGAGCGCCCGCAGAAAGGGCGGCTGCGCGAATTCATGCAGTGCGACATAGACATAATCGGCTCATCGTCTCCGGACTGCGAGGTCGAGCTCATCACGACGACGGCGAAGGCGCTCTCCGCGATCGGCATCGGGGGCTTCAGGGTCAAGGTCAACGACCGCGCGCTTCTGCGCGGGGTGCTCAAAAAGGCGGGCTTCCCCGAAGGCGAGCTTGACACCGTGTGCGTCAGCTTCGACAAGATGGATAAAATCGGGGCGGACGGCGTCACGGCGGAGCTTACCGAGAAGGGATTCGACGGCGCCGTTATCGAGAATTTCAAGTCGTTTCTCGCGGCGTGCCCCGTCGATATAGACAGAATATCGGAATTCACTGACGAGACAGATGCCGCCGACAGGCTCCGCTATATCATAGGCGCGGCGAAAGAGCTTTCGGACGGGAAATATGACGTGGTATTTGACATTTCCCTCGTGCGCGGGCAGGGATATTACACCGGCACCGTGTTCGAGGTCGAGAGCGTGGACTTCCGCGGCGCGATCTGTGGTGGCGGAAGATATGACAATCTCATCGGCAAATTCACCGGCGAGCCGACGCCCGCGGTTGGCTTCTCGATAGGCTTTGAGCGCATATTCGGAATACTTTCCGAGGCGGGCGCCGAGACGAAAGCGGAAAAGAGGCTCGCGGTGTTATACGGCGAGGGCGAGCTTGTGAAGGCGATAAGAACCGCCGACAGACTGCGCGAGGAGTACGACGTCGCCGTCTACGAGCGCGCAAAGAAAATGGGCAAGCAGCTTGCAAGGCTCGAGGAGCGCGGCTTCTGCGGCTTTTCCGACGCCGACGGGAATGTGAAGATATTCGGGGAATAAGAGGAGGCATTTGCCGATGAAAAAAGGCGGCGTAAGCGAATCCGAAAAACCGGCAGAATCGTACATGCAGTTCATGACGCGTATGCACAGAGATACCTTGAAAAAATTTGTGAGCTTGGTTCATTCTCTGCGGCATTTCTCAAACATCATTCCCGAAAAATGAAACAGAGGCTTACGCCTCTGTTGGGGAAAGGCGGATTCGTGACCACAAGCGCGTTACACGCGCACGAGAATGAGAAAAGCTCGTAAAATGAGCTTTTCTCATTCTCTGCGATGTTCCTCAAACATCATTCCCCAAAAAGAAAACAGAGGCATCTGCCTCTGTTTTCTTTTTGGGGGAAGGTGGATTCGGACCACCGAAGTGAAAGCACAACAGATTTACAGTCTGCCCCCTTTGGCCGCTCGGGAATTCCCCCATATTATTTAATTGCGGCATCATGCCGCGAAGCTGGTGATCGGAGTCGAACCAACAACCTGCTGATTACAAATCAGCTGCTCTGCCATTGAGCCACACCAGCAAGGTGCCGCCTCACTGCGGCGAGAGCTATTATATCACACGCCCGCGCGTTTGTCAACATTATTTTTTCAACTTTTTTATGCGTTTTTTGGCGCTTCTCAGCCCCGAAAAATCGGGGAGGAGAGGTTTATGATTTACTTGTGACGCGGGCTTTCGCGGCGGCGCTCACCAAATGAAATTGAATTTCGCCGCTTCTCCGTTGTCGACGAGGATGTCCTGTGCCGTCATCGATTTGTTTACGACGGCGATGAAGTACGCCCACTCCGCGATCTCATCGGAAGAAGCCCATTTCCCGAGCAGCGTTTCCGAAAGAACGGCTCCCCAAAGCGTCGGGTCGCCGATTATGTGCGAGTTCAGTTCCGTTATGACGCCGCCCGGCGAGATGCTGTTCGAAGTCGCGCCGTAGTGCGCCAAGCGCTGCGCCGTGTTTTTCATGTACGCGACAACGCCGCCCTTGCTCGCGGCGTATTCGGGAAATTCTGAGCCCGTCGAGGCGCTCGAGGACGCGATAAATACGACGCTCTTTATTGATTTCTGAAACGCGTATTTCTCGGTGACGCTTATCGTACCGCCGAGGTTGACGGCGATGTCGCGCCCCGAGTCCTGAACGCCCGCGTTGTTGATGAGTATCTCAACGTCGGGAATATCCGGCAGCTTTCCGCCCGTAATGTCGCAGACGTGGTGGGTGTACATTTCGTGCCTGATCGTCTGCGGCATTATGTCTATGCCGACGACGGTGTGCCCGCAGGAGAGAAACTTTTTGGCGACGGCGTGTCCTATCCCGCCGCTCGTTCCCGTGATAAGGACAAGCATAAAAAATCTCCGTTCATGTTCGTTCGGCGAGTTCACGCCGCATAAGCAAATATTCCCGCCCGACGCCGTCGCGGCGCCAGCGCTTGCAGATAATGTACCCGAGATGAGAGAAGACCGCCTCGCAGAGGAGCTCCGCCGCCATGCCGGTCACGGCGCACGTCACGCATTGAAGCGCCGTCCAGCCGAAGAAAACATGACTTACTATAAATGCAAAAACGATGTTGTCGACGAACTGACCCACAGCGGTCGAAAAATATGTCCTGCACGCAAACGCGAGAAAATTATCCTTTTTAAAGAGCCTCCCTATCGCAAAATTGGCAAAGTTGTTGACAAACGCGGAGATGACGAACGCGACGGTGCTGCCCAAGAGAACGTACCATGTTCCGCCTATGGTGGCGTCAAGTGCGTGATTTATGACGTCCTCGCTGCCGGGCAGAAACGATTCTCCCCAAACCCCCGGGATCTTTGACGCGGCGAAAAAAATCGCGCAGACAAAAAGATTTATCCCCGCGGCTAACAGTGAAAGCTCAGTCGCGGCCTTCGGTCCGAAATGCTTTGTCAGCACGTCCATCGCCAAAAAGGCGAGCCAGGAGACGATTATGCCGCAGTCGAGGGCGAGCCAGCCGACCGGGAGCGAGATGCTCTTGTTGGCGAGCAGGTTCATGGTTATCACGGCGACGACGAGCATCACGGCGGTGGGAAACGGTACCGAGCGCAAAAGCAGCTTCAGTTCTTTCACTTCTGTTTTCAGTTTTTCGAGCATGTCACTTTTCCTTGTTTTTTTGCTTGGATGGTTATCAAGAAACATCCTTTATTCGGCGGTTTTCTTCCGCCGTTTTTATTATAGCAGATTTTAGATGAAAAATCAATATCCCAAGCTCACTATTTCCCAATCATCGGAAATTGTAAAGGGACGCTTGAAAATCCATAGAGAAACGCGGCGCGGGGAGGGAAAAAGCTCCCCTCCCCGCACGTAAACGTTTTATCTTAATATGCAATACCCTGCCAAAGCATCGCGTCGGCGACCTTTTGGAAGCCCGCGATGTTCGCGCCGGCAACGAGATTGCCCGCCATGCCGTATTCGGCGGCGGCACCCTTCGCCGCGGCGTATATGTTCTTCATTATGCCGTGGAGCTTTTCGTCGACCTCGGGAGCCGTCCAGGAGAGGCGGATGGAGTTCTGCACCATCTCAAGTCCGCTCGTGGCGACGCCGCCGGCGTTTGAAGCCTTTGCGGGCGCGTATGCGAGGTTATTGGCGAGGAAGTATTCGACGGCCTCGGGCGTCGAGGGCATGTTGGCGCCTTCCGCAACGGCGAAGCAGCCGTTCTTAACGAGCATTTTCGCCTCGTCGCCGTTGATCTCATTCTGCGTAGCGCAGGGGAGCGCGATGTCGCAGGGAATGGACCAGATGCCGCGGCAGCCTGCGGTGTATGTGCTGCCGGGAACGCGCTTTGCGTACTCGGAGATGCGGAGCCTTTCGACTTCCTTTATCTGCTTCATAACGTCGAGCTTTATTCCGTCGGGGTCGCAGACGTATCCGCCGGAGTCGCTCATCGCTATTACCTTGCCGCCCATTTCCTGAGCCTTTTCGCAGGCGTAGATCGCGACGTTTCCGGAGCCGGATATTACTATCTTCTTGCCCTCAACGGACATTCCGCGGTCGCGGAGCATTTCGTCCGTGAAGTAAAGGAGGCCGTAGCCCGTTGCCTGAGTTCTGATGAGGGAGCCGCCGGAGGGGATCGCCTTGCCGGTGAGGACGCCCTCGAAGCGGTTCGTGAGGCGCTTGTACTGGCCGAAGAGGTAGCCTATCTCGCGTCCGCCGACGCCTATGTCGCCCGCCGGAACGTCTGTATCGGGACCGATGTGGCGGAAGAGCTCCGTCATAAAGCTCTGGCAGAAGCGCATGATCTCGCCTTCGCTCTTGCCCTTCGGGTCGAAGTCCGAGCCGCCCTTGCCGCCGCCCATGGGCAGCGTGGTGAGCGAGTTCTTGAAGACCTGCTCAAATCCGAGGAACTTGATGACGGAAGCGCAAACGCTCGGGTGCAGGCGAAGACCGCCCTTGTAGGGACCGATCGCGGAGTTAAACTGAACGCGGTAGCCGCGGTTGACCCTGACTTCGCCGTTGTCGTCGACCCAGCTCACGCGGAACTGGATGAAGCGCTCGGGCTCGACTATGCGGCGGAAGATGCCCGCCTTTATGTAGTCGGGACGCGCGTCCGCGACGGGAGAGAGAGATTCGAATACCTCGGCGACAGCCTGGAGGAATTCGGGCTCGCCCGCGTTTTTGGCGGCGAGCTCACCGTAAACTTCTGAAAGGTGCTGGTTTTTGATTTCCACTTGAATACCGTCCGATAAAAAAAGTTGTGTTATCCTATATTATACGATATGATGTCCGCGTTTGCAAGAATTAATTTCGGTTTCTTTCATATTTTTGCCCGCCCGCGCGTAAAAATATGTCGGTATAGCTGTCGGGAGTATGTTCAATTTATATGAAAGCGGTAAAAAAGTATTTCTGCAACGCGCTTTTGATGACGGCGGCGGCGCTTTTGATGCGCGCCGTCTCGGTCGCGTTCAACGTATTCGTCACGGGACGTCTCGGGGCGGACGGAATGGGACTTCTGACGCTCGTATCCTCCGCATACGGATTTGCCGTCACGTTCGCGACGTCGGGGATATCGCTCGCAGTCACGAGGATGACGGCGGAGACTGTCCTGACGGCGCCTTCGGGCGAGGCGAAAAGGCGGCTCGGATACGTCATGAGGACCACGGTATTATACTGCCTTTTCTTCGGTGTCGTCGGCGGATGCACGCTTTTCTTCGGAGCCGACTACATAGGTGGAGTGCTGCTCGGGGACGCAAGGACGGTCGCGTGCCTGCGTCTGCTCGCCGTGACGCTGCCGCCGACGGCGCTGACCTCGGCGATGTCGGGATATTTCAACGCGTGCCGCCGCGTATATAAAAACGCGCTCTCGGACTTTTTCGGACAGACGCTGAAAATAGCGCTCACGGCGGCGCTTTTGTCGACTCTTCTGCCGACGGGGGTCGAATATCTGCTGCTCTCCGTCGTCGGCGGAGGGGCGGTCGCCGAGGCGGCGTCGTTCTTCCTCTCGCTCGCGCTTTATTTGCAGGATAAAAGACGTCATTTTTCAAATACGGAGACCTCGGGCGAAAATGCCGAGGGGACGGAGCTGCGCGCCGACACGCCGCTCGCCGCCGCGTCGAGCCTATGCGGGGCGGCGCTGCCCGTCGCGCTTTCGTCGTATCTGCGCTCCGGGCTCGTCACTGTCGAGCACATCCTGATCCCGAAGGCGCTCCGCATGTACGGCGAGAGCTATACGCAGTCGCTTGCGTCTTACGGCACGCTCCACGGCATGGTGATGCCGGTGATAATGTTCCCGTATGCCGTTATCGGTCCGTTTTCGTCACTGCTCGTGCCGGAGCTCTCTGAGTCGAGGGCGAGGGGACAGCGCGCGCGCATCCGACATATAGGGGGCGTCGTTTTCAGGGTGACGCTGCTGTTCGCGGTCGGCGTCGCGGGGCTTATGATGACATTCTCCCGCGAGCTCGGCATGGCGCTCTACGGGAGCGAGGAGGCGGGCCGCTACATACGGATGATAGCGCCCGTCATACCCGTGATGTATCTTGACACGGCGACGGACAGCATGCTGAAGGGGCTCGGCGAGCAGCTCTTCTGCATGAGGGTGAACATCGTAGACTCCGCGCTGAGCGTCGTGCTCGTGTGGCTACTCGTGCCGCGCTTCGGCATTTCGGGATACGCGGCGACGATAATGATATCGGAGGTGTTCAACGCGACGCTCTCCATATGCAGGCTCTTCAGGCGCGCGGACATGGCGCCTCATATCACGGACTGGCTGCTGCGCCCCGCGCTCTCGTCCATGCTCGCCTGCGCCTCCGTGCGATTTGCGGTCAATTTTGTGCCGAGGTTTTATCGGGCGGAAGGGCTTTTGCCGACGGCGCTTTTCATGATATGCGCGGCGGCGCTCTATGTTTTGATGCTCGCGGTAACGAATACAGTGACGTCACGCGACATCGGTTATATGAGGGGGATATTCGACGGGTAGAAAAATAATATTACGGGAAAATAATGCGATATGACGGATTTTTTGCCGATTTTGCTCTTGTGTTTGTCGAAAAAGCGTGTATAATTGTAAAGTGAACGGAAACTGTATTATTTCATCATGACAGTTTGACCGCCTCGGGACGCCGCATGACGGGCGCTCACGAAAAAACAGGAAAGAAAAAATGTATCGGCGCGGCCTTTTCGGTCGGGCGCGGAAGGAAAATATAAAGATGACGAATAACAGGGTGTGTGTGCTTATAAGCGTGCTTTCTCTGTCTTTCGCCGTCGCTTTGGCAACGTTTACCGCGTGCTACTCGACGACGGCGAGCGGGGGGAAGGCAAATGAAACGGATACGTATACAGGGGAATATACATATGACGCGGGCGTGTCTGCAGGGGTCGTGACCGAACCTGAGACGGAGCCGCCGACAGAGCCGCCTACCGAGCCTCCGACGGAACCTGAGACCGAGCTCCCGACGGAGCCTCCGACTGAACCTCCGACTGAACCTCCGACTGAACCTCCGACTGAACCTCCGACGGAGCCGCCGACGGAGCCTCCCACGGAACCGCCGACGGAGCCCGCGACAGAGCCTGTGACGGACCCGCCTGTGACCGAGGCGCCGAAGCCGAAGCCGGCGACAGTCACCGTAAAGCCCGCGAAGAACGCGGTGACTACGATGGTGGGCAACGACAAATATGTGAAGCTGACGCTTTCGTCGGGAGGCAGCAGGAGCAAGCTGTCGCTGTCGGTGGAATATCCCGGGATCGTTTCGGGCTGGATAGGAAAGACTGGCGTCACGTTCACGGGGCTTGCCGAGGGGACGTCGAGGGCGTACATACTCTATAACGGCAAGAC
>CANRKP010000017.1 GCA_947631245.1 uncultured Clostridia bacterium | reverse complement strand
CGTCTTTCCGCTTACCGCCTGTCAAAGGACATGGCAGTCGGGCGGATAAAAAAGGTCTATCTCGCCGTTCTTGACGGGGATATAGATGTGCCTTGCGGAGAAGCCGCTGACATCAGGTCATATATAACGCGCCGCGCGGGCACAATAATACTGCGGGAGTCACATCCGCTTGACGAATACAGCGGAACGGATGCCGAATTTGCCGAAACCGTATACGCCTGTATATGCAAATCAAACGGACATTCGCTCGTTGCCGCCTCGCCTGTGACGGGGCGGACACATCAGCTGAGAGTCCATTTTTCCTCGCTCGGTTATCCGATAGAGGGCGACGAACTTTACGGCGGTTCGAGAGAACGCATCGAACGTCAGGCTCTGCACGCGTTCCGCATTGGATTTCCGCTGTCGGACGCATCAAAGCTGACCGTTGCGGCGCCTGTGCCGGACGACATAGGAAGGCTTATTTCGTGCTTTGGCACATCGACGGAAGAAATACTCGATTTTATAGAACGCGCCTTTTAAGGCAGTATTTTTTATCGGACGGACGGAAAATGAGATCTGCTTTTAAAACAATAAGAAAATATGTGCCGATCGTGCCGTTGATCCTCTTCGCCATGCTTCCGGCAGCGGTGCTGGTCCATCTGATCGGCGCGTTTTCTCCGCGCTTTGCAGACTTTTTCAACATACATATTGCCTCCGTTATTCGCGCCATACTTGCTTTTATTACCGGTTTTCTTCCTTTTTCACTCGCGGAAACGGTCGTTTTGTTCCTTCCCGTCGCGCTTATCGTGACCATTTTCGGAGTAATACCAAACATAGCGTCCGACAAAGTCAAGAGCTGGCGCTACATTTTTTCTCTTTTGTCCATCATAGCATACCTTTACACAGCCTTTGTCTTTACGCTCGGCACAGGATATCAGGGCACCTCTGTGACCGATAAGCTCGGCGTCACCCGCCGCGGGATTTCCGCCGAGGATCTGTTCGAAACGGCGGAGGCTCTGACCGAGGCTGTGAACATATCGTCAGCAAAGGTCGATTTTGACGAAAACGGTTCATCCGTTATGCCATACGATCTTGACGAGCTGAACGACAAGCTGTGCGACGCATATATAAAGGCAGCTGAAAAATATGATTTTATTGCGCCGCTGCGGGCAAAGGTCAAACCTATAGCTCTCAGCAAGCCGATGACATATACGCATATTTCCGGCGTATACACCTTCTTTACGGGTGAGGCAAATCTGAACATCAACTTTCCTGATTATACTATTGTTTACACGATGGCTCACGAGATGTCGCATCAGCGCGGCATCGCGCCTGAGGATGAGGCAAATTTCATGGCTTACCTTGTCTGTATGGAGAGCGACGACCCGTATATCAGATACTGCGGCACGGAAAGCCTTCTCGAATATGTTTATTCGGCGCTCGCAAGAGCCGACCGCGACCTTTATAAGGAATGCAGGGCAAAGCTCGACAGGCATGTTTCCGGTGAAATGGCCGCATACAACGCCTTTTTCGAAAAATACGAGGAGAATGTTGCCGCCACAGTATCGGGAACGATCAACAACACATATCTGACGATACAGGGAACCGAAGGGACGAGGAGCTACGGTCTTGTCGCCGATCTTGCCGTTATATCCTATATCGACGGAAAGTTGACATTCGATCCGTGACAGGGACATAATCTTTATGGGGACATAATCTTTATCCGGCACGTTTTTCCTTGACGGGGAATATATTATAATAGTCTTTTATTTGCGCGGGTTCGATCGGCGCTTTGTTGTGCACGATGACGATATCGTTCATTGAACCAGCGGCAATTATGTTCAAAGAGTGCAATTTTGTGAACAAAAATAAAAAATTTTTTTTAACACTTTCTTTTCATTCCGTATTCTGCTATAATATAATGGATGTGCCATGAAATATTGCACCTTCAGCTTTTTGAGTTTTGTCTGCGCGGCGCCTCGCCGCACGGTTTGAATATATTCCCGAAGGAGGGGACATTATTATGGATAAGCTTGTCATCGACGGCGGAGTACCGCTTCGTGGCAGCGTAGACGTAAGCGCCATGAAAAATGCCGCTTTGCCTATTATATATGCTTCGATTCTTGTCGCCGGAAAATGCCGGCTTGAAAATCTTCCCGACATAAGCGACATTACGATATCATTTGAAATTCTGCGCGGTATGGGAGCGACTATCACCCGCGTTGACGATACAACAATTGAAATAGACACTGAAAATCTCGTTGGGTCTACATCCGATAAAGACCTTGTCGGCAGAATGCGCGCTTCGTATTATCTGCTCGGCGCGGAGCTCGGTAGATTCGGAAAGTCTCACGTCGGTTATCCAGGCGGATGCGATTTCGGAGTAAGACCTATAGATTATCACATAAAGGGCTTCGAGGCGCTTGGCGGAGAGGTCACGACAGACACCGAATACATAACGATAAGCGCGCCCCTCGGCGTGCGCGGAAACGGCGTTTATTTTGACGGCATTTCGGTCGGAGCGACGATAAACGTCATGCTCGCCGCCGTTCTCGCAAAGGGAATAACCACTATCGACAACGCAGCGAAAGAGCCGCACGTCGTCGATGTCGCAAACTTTTTGAACACCTGCGGCGCAAGGATAACGGGTGCCGGAACCGATATGATAAAGATCCGCGGAGTTGAAAAACTCCACGGCTGCACATACGCCATAATCCCCGACATGATCGAGGCAGGCACATTTATGATCGCCGCCGCCGCGACAAACGGTCACATAAAGATAAACAACGTCATTCCGAAGCACCTTGAGGCTATCGCCGCAAAGCTCGAAGAAATGGGCGCCGAGGTCGAAATGCTCGACGACGCCGTTATCGTCACAGGTGGGGAAACATACAGAAAAACGAACATAAAGACGATGCCGTATCCGGGATTTCCTACCGATCTGCATCCTCAGATGGCGCCGCTCTTATCGATTGCGGACGGTGTCAGCAACATAAAGGAAACAATATGGCCGGAGCGCTTCAGATACGTCAAGGAGCTCCGCCTGATGGGAGCAAATATCTCCGTCAACGAGGACACAGCAACGGCGACGATAAAAGGAGTCGGCTCGCTTCATCCCGCGCGCGTGAGAGCCGTTGACCTGCGCGCAGGCTTCGCGGTCTTAATTGCCGCGCTGATGACAGCGGGGGAGACCGAAATATTCGATATAAAATATATCGAGCGCGGATACGAGGACATCGTAAAAAAGCTCACCGGTCTCGGCGCTCACATAAAAAAGGTTCCCGTAACGCCGGATGACATGAACGGGATGTCTCAAAAGATAGGATAAGGGTATAATAAATATATAAAATAACCGGAGGTTTCAAAATGAAGGTCACAAAAGACATGATAATCACGGACGTTCTTGAGATGGATCGTGAGACCGCACAGTTCTTCTTTGAGATAGGTATGCATTGCCTCGGATGCCCCGCATCCGCCGGCGAAACTATCGAAGAGGCATGCGCCGTTCACGCGACGGATGCGGACGCGCTTGTCGATAAGATAAACGCTTTTCTTGACAGCAAGAACAAATAAAGCCGCAAAAGGCGGGACGCTCTTTACTGCGCCCCGCCGATTTTGCTTATGGATAAAAATATTATATTGAGCAAAAGGCTCGCCGCCGCCGCGTCATATATAAGAAAAGACGCAATATTCGCGGATATAGGTACGGATCACGGGCTGCTCCCGATTTACGCGATTATGAAGGCGGGCGCGTGCCGCGCATACGCATCCGACGTCAACAGCGGTCCTCTTGAGCGGGCAAAGGAGAACATATCGCGCCTGTGTGACTGCTCGGTGTTGCCGACGTGCGTTCTGACTTCGGGATTTGACGGGATGGAAACGCTCGGTCTTACCGATGCCGCGATTTGCGGCATGGGCGGCGAGCTCGCGGCAGAAATAATTCTAAGGGGAAAAGAGACCGTATCGAAACCCGACTTTCGTCTTATAATCCAATCTATGACAAAACTGGACGCGGTAAGGCGCGGGCTTTGGAGAGCCGGTTTTGATATTATATCGGAAACGGTGGTCTTTGAATACGGCAAATACTACACTGTGATCTGTGCCGATTTCTGCGGTATCGATACGTCGGGAGCGCATGATGATTTTGAAGCGGCTTTCGGAGATTTTGCCGTAAAGCAGTTTGAAGCCAACGAAACAAGAGCAGGCTATCTGGCGCACGAGATCGCAAAATATGAGCGGATCGAAAAAGGGAAGGCTCTTGCCGGTCTTTCTGTCTCGGAGGAAGAGACCGTTATAAAATGGCTTTCTGAAAAAACTGTAACAAATTTAACGGAGGAAACGGAATGAGCATAAGAATTCGCGAACTGGTCTCATTTTTTGACGAGCGGATACCGCGCAGTCTCTCATGCGAATGGGACAACGACGGCGTTATGGTGTGTGTAGATAAAGAAGTCCCTGTCAGGCGGATAATGTTCACTCTTGACGTGACCGTCGGTGCGCTTGAATACGCTGACGAACACGGCTGTGATACCGTAATATCTCATCATCCGCTCATATTCAGACCGATATCGTCTATTTCGCCTGAGAACGTATCCTCTGCTGCGGCAATATATGCGGTCAAGCACGGGATAAACGTTCTTTCGTATCATACAAGACTTGACGCTCTGCCGGTATACGGGGTGAACGATACGCTCGCCGACCTTTTCGGTCTCTGTGAGTGCATGCCTTTTGGTCCCGAAGGCGAAGTCATAGGCAGAATAGGCACGCTTAAAAAACGGATATCGTTAAAGGAATGCTGCAAGGAAATAAAGCAAAAGCTCAGCTCAGGCGCGCTCATTGTCACGGACTCAGGGAGGGAAGTTGAGCGCATTGCCGTACTCGGCGGTGACGGAAAAGACTTTCTGAAAAGCGCCGTTTTATCGGGAGCCGATACATTCGTGACAGGCAGGTGCAGCTATAATGCGGACGTCGATGCCGAAACATACGGCATAAACGTCGTCGAAGCGGGCCATTTCAATACGGAATACCCGGTGCTCGCGTCCGTCGAAAAGCTCATATCAAGTCAGTTTGCGGGATTTGAATTTGTTTACTACAAGCATGACGCTACAAAAGCGGTGTAAAATAGTGCGGAGAGCATACGCTCTCCGCATTGTCTTTATCTGAATTTCTCGGCTTCCGCTTGTGCTATGGCATCGCACCGCTCGTTATATTCGTGTCCGGCGTGACCTTTTGTCCATGCACAGCTGATATCGTGGACGGACGCAAGCTCCAGCAGTCTTTCCCAAAGGTCGGGATTGAGGGCAGGGGTCTTATCGGCTTTCCTCCATCCGTTTTTCTTCCATGAGGACGCCCAGCCTTTTGATAAACCGTTTATAACGTACTGGGAGTCGGAAACGAGCTCGACCTCGCACGGTTTTTTCAGCGCCTCAAGTCCTTTGATGACTGCCGTGAGTTCCATGCGGTTGTTCGTTGTCTCGCGTTCGCCGCCCGAAAGCACCTTTTCGGCTGCGTTATATACGAGTATGGAACACCAGCCTCCGGGACCCGGATTTGATTTGCAGGAGCCGTCTGTATAAAGGGAAACGTGTTTCTTTTGCAAGACCGATTATTTAAGTGTGTTCTTTATGCCTTCGCACCAATCGACGATCTCGCTGCGCTCAGTGTCGGAGAGCTTCGAACTGAAGAGGCTCCCGCCTGCGACGAGAAGAACGTTGTCCGAAATAGCGTGCGCGCCGGCTTCGGCGACCGTGTTCATAAGCTCGCTCATCGCGGGGGTTATCTTTTTGTCTTTGCTTTCGAAAACGAAAGCTACATTTGTCGCTCTAGCCGGCGTAAGCTCCTTTGCAAAGAGGCGGACCTTGTCTTCGACCTTGCTGCCTACGGAAACAACGAGAACGACGAGGCGCTCGCGGTCGCAGGAATAAGCGGGGGGTATCGTGTCGGCTATGGAGCGCTGGTCGTCCTGAGCCTCACCGAGAGCAACGGCGTAATTCACGATCTTTTTGTTGCCTGACGAATAGAGAACACGCATTTTCATATGAGAGTTCCTCCGAATAAAATAATTTGTTCGGCGCGACGAGCCTTTTGCTCACAAAAAGGAGCTCATGATTACGCCTATACATCATTATAACATATCGCGCGGCTTTTTTGTACTATTTTTATAAAAATCGTTATTATTTTTTTGCAAAAGAAACCGAGGCTCTTTGCTCACTTAAAAAGCCTCGGTTTTTCTATTTACTTCGACGAGCTTCTGCCGATGTTGATCAGCCGTATTATAATCGGGGTAACAACAAAGTTGATGGCAAGCTCGATAAGGAAGTTGACTCCGATATAAACCATAATGATATAAAGGGCTGCGCTGTCGTAGCCGTTCGTCGCAGCCTCCGCCGAAAGCGTAGGAAGGAAGAAAAGCAGGCAGCCGATAAAGAATACGCCCGTGTTCACGATAGGGGAGACAACGGCGGCGACGAGAGCTGCAAGCGTCTGATTGAACTTTTCAAGCAGTCTGTACGAAAGTCCTGCGGCGAAACCCGCAGCAGCTCCTTTGACGAGGACCGTGATATACGTTCCTATCGGGTTGATTCCAAGGAAAGCCGCCGCGTCACCTGAGACAAGCACAGCGACTCCGAAAACAAATCCGAGCCATGCTCCGGCTCCGGCACCGTAAAGCGCCGCGCCAACGACTATCGTGACGAGCGCAAACGATGCAATCGAGAAAAATCCTGGATGAATGAATGTGCTGACTATCTGCAGCACAAACACTATGGCCGTGAAAAGCGCGACCCCCACGAGCTTTCTCGTTTTCTCGTGGTTCTTTGTTACCGTATTCATTTTTTCACCTCCGGGACTCAAACCCGTGCTGCCGCCCGCGAATACGTCGGTGTGGCGCAGTTTGATTTATAATTGACGACCTTAGCCGTAATTATACAATAATAATTATACAAAATTTTATAATCGCGTTATTTTGTGTTCTTCCTATAAAGCGCGGCAATTCCTTTTATTGTAAGAGAAGCGTCATATACGAATTTGTTTCTGCAGTGGTCTGTTATAAGCCTGCCAAATTCTCCTGTAGCAACAAGACCAAGCTTCGCCTCGGGACGATCCGATGTTTTTACGACTGTTTCTCTTATATTCCTTACATATCCGTCGAGCATCACGGCGCTGCCGTATACGATGCCGGACCTTACGGACTCGTCGGTATCGCGTCCTATGAGCGGCAGCTTTCCGCCGTCTATCGGAACGGATTCGAGCAGTTCGGCGTGCTCATGAAGCGCCGCTGCGGAAATACGCAGACCGGGAGTAATAACTGTTCCTATGAGTGTTCCGCTGCCGTCGATAACCGTTATCGTATTGGCAGTGCCTGCGTCAAAAATAACGAGCGGTGGCTCCACAGTCAAAAGCGCCGCGGCAGCATTTGATACAATGTCGGCTCCAAGACACGCGGGATCGTATATACTTATGCGAAATCCGGTTTTAACTCCCGGACAGATAATATACGGCGGACGGTCCGAAAGAATTTCTGCGGCGTCCGATACGGCTGTGAGCGCGCTCGGAACAACGCAGGAGATCGCGGAACTGTCGATAACAGGATCATCGCCGCCAAGCTTCAGACGGAGAATATCTTTTATAAGAACCGAGTATTCGTCAGCGCAGGCATTTTTGCGAAGCGCAACTCTTGATGAGACAACGAGCTTTGTCTCGTCGCCCGAAATATCAAACAGGCCGAACGAAACGCTCGTATTTCCAATATCAAATGCAAGCAGCATCTTTTTTTTCTCCTTGATCGCTCCCCCTGATTATACAAAATTTGCATTTTGTATAATTGGCTTGGGGCTCGGCTCAGTCGGCGTCGGCGCGCCCCCACTCCGCCTTGCGGTCCCTCTTCGCTCGTTTTGCCGTTTCCGTTCCCTCGGCTCTTCGCGGGTGCCCCTGTTTGTTCTGTTGGCGGTTGTGGGTTCTGCTTGGCTATTCTTTCTTTAGTCCTTAGTTAGCATCCTGATTATTATACCTCAGCAAAACCGAAAAAGCAAGCACATATATTGAATTTACAAAAACACAATTTTAAAAATAGAAAAGCCTCATTTCTTATACCCGTTATTCGGTAAAATGTGTTATAATATACCGTAATGGTTTTATTGCGCGCGTTTTGGTACGCATTCGACCGAAATTTTTTGAAACGGGTTTATGATGTGCTCGCTCTTCCGCTTAACGATTATTATGCCGCAACTCGCCTTGACCCGTCACGCCCCGATGAAGCGGCGCGCATGTCGAGTATATTCGACTTATACGCCAAGCAAGGTATAAAATGTGTGTACTTTACCGTTCCCGTTTCATTTGACGAAACTGTTTCTTTGCATCTGACACGCCGAACCGAATTTGCCGAGCGTATCCGCAGCCTGCACAAGCGAAAGACATCCGTTTCTGTCGTGTCCGAGATCTCGCTCACCGATAAAGCGCTCTCATTCCCGGGACTTCATAGATTGACATTCCGCCATAACAAAGCTCAATATATTTTTCTGCGTATCTCGCCCTCCGGCGATACGGACGCACTGAGGGCCATGCTCCACGCTCTGATCTTCAGACATAAGCTGATCCCTGTCATACTCGAAACTGAAAGAGTTCTTCTTACTGTCCCCGAAGATGCTGTAAATTCAGTTCTCAGCATACCTCATGCGGTTTATCAAATAGACCTTCACAGTCTCAGCACGCACAACACACGCGAACTCGTTTCGAAACTTTATTCATCCAACAAAACTGTCGTTTTCGGCAGCGGCGGCAAGTTCGACCTTTGCTTATACAACAATCCCGAGTATTATACAAAATTATTGTCTCATGCCATCGGAACCGACAATCTCGGTCTTTTCATTCTTCAGCACAATCGCGTTTTTCGATAAGCTCGCGCTTCATTTCATATTTTCTTTTCGTCGCTTCTCCGCCGCGGATATGCCGTTCCGCCTTGTTCTTTTCGAGAACGGCTTTCACACGGCAGAAAAGCTCGTTATTCGTCTCCCTCAGCTTTACGGAAACGTCTTTGTGAACAGTTGACTTCGAAATGCCGAAGTACGAAGCAGCACCCCTCACGGTCGCGTCATAACGTATTATGTATTCCCCTATCAGCTCTTCCCTGTCCTTTGTCCCCAAAGATATTCTCGACCTGTATGCCCTCAATTGATTGACGCCTCATTTTAGTTTTTTGTAGCTGTAACAATAATTATGAGAGGCGCCGCTTTTATATTACAATAGGAACAGATAATAAGGAGCCGTTCTTTTCATGAAAAGTGAAAACGAAAAATACCTGCCCTCAAACGTCTTCGAGGGACTCACATCTATAAGAGCGATAATAAAATCGCGCGAGCTCGGGATATCGGACCGCCCCGTGTATGAGATACTGTTTGACACCGCGAAAAAGGATAAATATATGCGGGAGCTGCGCTGGCTTGAACGCATGGCGAAAAAGCACTACTTTGTGCTTACAGAGACCGCTTCCGACAAAATAGACGCACTCACGCTCGGAACACGTCACGGCGGCTTTGTCGCCATGTGCGGTGAAAGGACTACTCCTGCGCTTTCCAATGACGAAATCAAGGAAAACGGTTTTTACGTCATGCTTGACGGGATCGAGGATCCGTATAATTTCGGCACCGCGGTCCGTTCCGTATATGCCTCCGGTGCAGACGGCATCGTTCTTCCGCCGCGAAACTGGATGACTGCCGCCGGAATAGTCTGCCGCTCGTCCGCGGGCGCGTCTGAGCTTGCTTCTGTTTATTCTGAGGATCCGTCCTCCGCTATCGACAAATTCAAAAGCAGAGGCTACAAGATAGTTGCGGCGGAAAAAGAAAATTCCGTCTCGATGTACGATGTGTCGCTCCGCCGCCCGCTGTTTCTCCTTATAGGCGGGGAGATGAGAGGAATATCAAAAAAACTTATGTCAAAAGCCGATGTGACTGTCAGGATAGATTACGGACGCGACTTCCCTGCGGCGCTCTCCTCGCAGTCATCCGCTGCAATACTTGCCTTTGAAGTTTACAGGCAGAATCTCAAATAAGGCATATTCATCAAAAAAATCCCTGAGACCTTACGATCTCAGGGATCTTGTTTCGGGTGAATGATGGGACTCGAACCCACGGCCTTCAGGGCCACAACCTGACGCTCTAACCAACTGAGCTACACCCACCGTATCAGCTGACGGACAAACGCCTGTGCGACATCAGCTATACCGTACCTGGAGGGACTCGAACCCGCGACCTACTGCTTAGAAGGCAGTTGCTCTATCCGGCTGAGCTACAGGTACATAAAGCGGGTGATGGGAATCGAACCCACGTATCCAGCTTGGAAGGCTGGCGTACTAACCATTGTACTACACCCGCATATGGCGGCACTCTCGCACGCTCAATTATAATACCACAATATTTCCCGCTTGTCAATACGAAATAAGGAGAAAAATTTCTCCGAAAAAATCGCCAAAATACTCCCCTTCTCTTGACACTCAACGCTATGCGTATTATATTTGTTATAGTTGCCGTGAGCCGCCAACGAAATAAGGCGACCTGCGGCTCGAAATTCGGTATCCGCTCAAACTGAAAAATTTTTCTTCCGGAGGTCATCATGCTTTATAAACGAAACCGTGAGCACAGCCTTGACGACGCGCTCTTCCGCAGTCCTACTTCCGAATATAGAGGCGCTCCTTTTTGGAGCTGGAACTGCGAGCTTGACCGCGACGAGCTGCTCCGACAGATAGACATACTACATTCGATGGGATTTGGCGGCTTTCATATGCATTCGAGAACAGGCATGGCAACGCCGTACCTTTCAAAGGAATTTCTCGACCTTGTGGATGCGTGCGTCGAACGTGCGCGCGCGCTCGGTATGAAGGCATGGCTCTACGATGAGGACAGATGGCCTTCGGGCTCATGTGGAGGCAGGGTCACGCGCGAGCATCCCGAATATCGCCAGCGCATGCTCACAGCGGAAGCCTCGCCGGCAGAAAACGCGAAGGATGAGGCTGACGCGATAAAGACGGCGTCTCCCTACATCGTCGCGGCGTTCGATGTATGGCAGAATGCACGGGGCGAGATGACGGAATATAAACGCGTTGAACCGGATTCCCCTGTCTCTACCGGCTCAAAGCGGTGGTATTTCAATTCCTATGCCCAAGGCAATTCAGAATGGTACAATAACTCCGCCTATATCGACACATTAAATCCCGCCGCGGCAGACGAATTTTTGCATCTGACTTATGACGTATACCGCGACCGTTTCGGCAAGGATTTCGGAGATCTCATCCCCGCAATATTCACGGACGAGCCTCAGTTTGCCTCAAAACGCACGCTTGCGGACAGCACATGCGGCGGCAGAGCCGTTTTTCCGTGGACGCCTCTATTCCCTTCTTTTTTCTTTGAGAAATACGGTTACGACATAACGGAGCGGCTTCCGGAGCTGATCCTTGAGTCGGAGTCGGGTGAGCCGTCCGTCGCAAGGTATCATTTCCATGACTGCGCCGCTGAGATGTTTGCACGCGGTTTCAACGACAGGTGCGGAGAATGGTGCCACAGGAACGGAATAGAATTTACCGGGCATCTTATGGAGGAGCCTACGCTCGAGTCACAGACGCACGCCGTCGGCGACGCACAACGCTGTTACCGGAATATGCAGCTTCCCGGAATAGATATGCTCTGCAACCGCGTTGAGCTCACGACCGCAAAGCAGGCGCAGTCCGCAGTCAATCAATACGGCCGCGAGGGCATGACGAGCGAGCTTTACGGCGTCACGAACTGGGATTTCGATTTCCGCGGTCACAAATTTCAGGGGGACTGGCAGGCGGCGATCGGCGTCACCGTCCGTGTTCATCACCTGTCGTGGGTCTCGATGGAAGGCGACGCGAAGCGTGATTACCCGGCGTCCATAAATTATCAGTCACCGTGGTATGACAAATACAGCTATATTGAAGATCATTTCGCCCGTGTAAACACGGCGATGACACGCGGAAAACCTGTAGTCAGGGTCGGCGTCGTTCATCCCGTCGAGAGCTATTGGCTCCGCTTCGGACCAAACGACCTCTGCTCCCGCTATAAGGCGCAGCTTGAGGAGAATTTTTCAAACATAACGCGCTGGCTTCTGACAGGCACTGTCGACTTCGATTTCATATGCGAGTCAACGCTTCCGCAGCAGTATAAACCTTCCGAGCACGGGCTGACGGTCGGCGAGATGAACTACGACGCCGTTATCATTCCGGCGCCGGAAACTATCCGCAAAACGACACTTGATATTCTGAAAGAATTTGCGTCGCGCGGAGGCGAGCTGATTTTCGCCGGAGACCCGCCGGCATATGTGGATGCCATACCGTCCTCGGAGCCCCTCCTCCTCGCGCAAAATTGCAAACGGGTAAGTTTCTCGCGCACATCGATACTTTCCGCCCTCGACGGCGTCCGCACCGTCGGGATAAGGAACAGCGACGGCACTGAGACAAACAGCCTCGTTTACCGTCTCCGCCGCGACAACGACTGTGATTGGCTGTTCATAGCTCACATAACGGCGCCCGCTTGCCCCGACGTGTCTCATCCTCAGTATGTAACGATAACGCTTGAGGACGACTATGTTCCCGTCCTATACGACACGATGACAGGAGAGATTTCCCGCATAGATTACAGGCGAAATAATGGGAAAACTTATATTGACCGCGTGCTTTTCTCAAGCGACTCTCTCCTTCTCCGCCTCGACAGATGCCTTGACGACAGCGTTGTCGGCGATTCCGACAGCACACCTCGTAAAAATCTAATCCGTGAAATCGATTTCCGCGAACCTGTCGAATATATGCTCAGCGAACCGAATGTCCTTCTTTTGGATACGGCGAGATTCGCCGTCGACGGCGGCGAGCTTTCGGAAAATGAAGAAGAGATTCTCCGCGCGGACAACATATGCAGACAAAAAGCAGGACTCGGACGGCGCAATCCGCGTCCCGCGCAGCCATGGACAATCGAAAAAAAGCCCGCAGAGCATACTGTACGCTTCCTGTTCAGCTTCTGCTCCGAGCTGGAGTACAGCGGCGCACACCTTGCAATAGAGCATCCAGAGCTCGCGGAAATAAAATTCAACGGCATTCCCGTCGACAATGTGCCCACTGGCTTCTTCACGGACAAATCGATAAAGACCGTTTGCCTGCCTCCGATCATCAAAGGCGAAAACACCGTGGATGTCACGTTCCCGCTCGGGGAGAGGACAGCTTCCGAATGGTGCTATATTCTCGGAGACTTCGGAGTTGTTGTCAGAAGCTGCCGAAAGACAATAGTCGCCCGAGAAAAAGCAATCGGCTTCGGTTCTGTTGTGCCGCAGGGACTTCCCTTTTACTCGGGCAACGTCACATACGGGCTGCCGTTTGACTCCCCCGAATGCACATGCGAAGTTCGTGTAAGCTCATATAGAGGAGCTGCCGTCACGGTATCGGTCGACGGCGGAAAAGAACAGATCGTCGCATTCGAACCGTACACTACAAAGCCCTTTGAGCTCAGCGAAGGCAGACATACGCTCAAAGTTACGCTTCTCGGAACGCGTCACAACAGTTTCGGCGCGCTTCACGCCACAGACTTCGGCAACGACTGGTACGGTCCCGATAAGTGGCGCACTGAAAAAGACGGCTGGTGCTACGAATACAAGCTCCGTGATATGGGAGTGATGACGAGCCCCGTTATAAAATTATACGAAAAATGAGTTTCACCCCCGCGGCGCGCAAAAAGCTCGCGGGGGCTTTTTCGGTATGAGACAAAACAAAGGATACGGCATATACTGTACTATAAAAGCGCGCAGGAAGAAACAAAGGATGTTTATTATATCATGGGATGTGTTTTACCTTTTATTTCTATGACAACCGCCCAGCGCGGAAGCTCTGTGCTTACGAAAGCAAATATACCGCATAAGATAGTCGGCATAGACTCGGGTCAGACAAAACGAGGGTGTGCATACGGAATAGAACTTGCACCGATCTATGTTGACGCGGCGGAGTCGACCCTGAAGCGCGCAAGGGTCAGATACGGAGATGTGATACAGTCTTGAAAAAAGGACTTATTTATTTCGACAATGCGGCAACTACATTCCCGAAGCCCGAAGCCGTATACAGAGCCAAGGAATACTATGAGCGCAACCTCTGCGGCAATCCGAGCAGAGGATCTCACAGACTGGCGCTCGCGGCATCGGAAGCCGTTTACAAATCGAGAGAGGCACTTGCAGAACTGTATTCGTCAAAACCCGAAAATGTCGTCTTTACGATGAATACGACATATGCCTTAAATATAGCAATAAAAAGCATAGTAAAGGAAGACGACCATATCCTTATAAGCGACCTTGAGCACAACAGCGTTCTGCGCCCCGTAAATGAGGTTTGCAAAAGGCGGGGAGCGACATACGACATTTTCTCAACAAGGGGCGGCATAAAAGAAATTATTTCGGATATCGACAGTAAAAAATCAAAAAATACACGTCTGCTCGTCTGTACTCATCAGTCAAATGTCATCCCCAAAACGCTCAATATCGAAGAAATAAGCAAATATTGCCGCGAAAACGGAATATACATGGTGGCAGACTGCGCGCAGAGCGCCGGAAATGTACCGCTCGACCTTTCAACATGCAATGTCGATATCGTATGCGTCCCTTCACATAAAGGTCTATACGGCACTCAGGGGTGTGGAGCCCTGATATTCAGGGACATAGCGGCAGAAGAGCTGCTGACAACCATAGAAGGCGGAAGTGGCACCAATTCTATCCCATTAACGATGCCTGATTATCTTCCGGACAGATTTGAAGCCGGAACGCTTCCGTCCCCCGCAATCGCATCAATTTCACACGGCGTATCATTTGTGAAGAAAAAAGGGCTTGAAAACATCAGGTCACACGAGAATATGATATGCGAAAAAATAATGAATGGTCTTTCGTGCATAAACGGAGTTACAGTATATAACGAATATCCCGGTCCTGTTCTTTTATTTAATTTTTCAGGCCGCAGACCGGCTGAAATTGCATCTGCATTTGACGAAAAAGGCATTTGCCTGCGCTCCGGTCTTCACTGCTCGCCGCTCGCACACAGGACCGTTGGAACATTTCCAGACGGGGCGATCAGAGCTTCTTTCGGAGCATTTAATTCGATAAAAGAAGCCGATATATTTTGCGAGACGGCCGAATATATTGCAAAACACAAGCGCATCTGAAGCAAACAGCTTCCGATGCGCTTTTAGACAACTTTATATAATGCATCTGTATAATATTTTCCTGCCTTGCTTGCCGCATTGTTCAAGAACATTTGCAGCTGTCAAAGAGGTAAGAGCATAATAGGCGCTCTTTTCTCCTTTATCTGATGCTTCACGATAGTCAGACGCCGTAAAAAAAGGCACATCAAAAAGCTCCGGCGGAATGAAAAGATTTTTGTAATCTTCGGGGCTGTCTATGCTGACAATATCGAAAAGCTGTATCGGTATCCTGTCATATCTGTGAGAGCCGCGCTTGCCGCCTCTTCCCCATCCGTCCTTCATTCTGTATTCGTCGACTTCAATAAGAGGAAATCTGATATGTAGATTAGGCGATGAAAGATGACTCCTTATGTTATAAAGTTCACACAAGCCGTCAAATGCCGTCTCGTGCAGAGGAGAGTTTCTTCGCGGAGAAATATCTCCTGTCGACGGGTCTATCCAGGAGACCGTTTTCTTTGATATCAGCGGGTGAACAAGCGTGACGCGCGATTCGGAAAGGAAAACGCCGAGCTTTTTATAAAGGGGATTGAGCGCACCTGTTTGGATCTCTATGATGCCTTTTTCGTTCTTTATATCGGCAACATATCCGAGATACGGCACCTCATGGTGCGTTCTGTCCTCGTCGAAATAATCTTTGAGGACAAGATGGATGCGCTTCTCGTTCAGCGTTCCTATTCCCTCTTTTCCATCACGGGCTCGGTTATGTATATAACAGATATTGAGAAATCTTGCCTTGTTTACGGTCTTTGTGGTATCTGTCACGACCTTTATCAGCTCTGTCAGGCCCTTGACTGGAGCCATCCGAGCAGCTCGTCAAACTGAGTTGAAGAAAGATTGCCGTCCCCAGCAAGAGTATCGAGGAAAGACTTGAGGGAACCGCCGTGATACTGATCAAGGAAACGGCGCGTGAACTCAGTCATGTATTCCTTTTTCTCAACGAGCGGATAATACTGCCGTTCCTTACCGTTCTTTTCCGAGCGGATAAATCCTCTGTCTTCAAGACGGACAAGGAAAGAAATAAGCGTAGGCGCGCGCCACCCCTTTTCGTTTCCCACGATCTTCATAAGGATCGGTGTCGTTGTGGGCGCCGGTACGCTCCAAATCGCACACATTACATCAAATTCGGCATCTGGCAATTTTTTATAGATCACAGAGTCCATAGGCATCTCCATAATATTATTCGTGTCATCTTAGGCACGAATATATTATACGCGCGTCTAAAAACTCTGTCAATAGTTTCATGTAAATTTTAGGTACTTTTATCCGATTATTTTCCGACACAAAAATACATTTTTGTTTTTTAGCTGCCAAAGTGTTGCTTTATAAACATTCGTTCCTGCCTATTTATTCTCTTTTTCTCGTGTGAGCCTCGATATATTTGACAATATCGCCTATCTTTTTCATTTCAATTAAATCTTCGTCCGGCACAGTTACGCCATATTCCTCTTCAATTTTCATCATTATTTCAACAATATCGAGTGAATCGGCGCCTAGGTCGTCAAAAAACGCGGTGTCCGCATTTAGCTCTCCCGCCGGAACAGTTAATTGATCCGATACGATATCGATTATTTTTTTAAGCATTTCTTATTCCACCTTACTTTTTTCGAGTGTGATTTTATCTCATCTCTTCTCGATTTGCAATATCTGATTGAAAAAAAGCTCATTCTTTTCTCATTTTTTTGATTATATCATGCCTCCTGCCGAAGCAACATTTGTTTCAGCAGGAGGCATATGCGCCAGTATAAAACACTATGCTCCGTATTTTATGAGCCAGTAGTTTATTTGGAGAAGGTATGCCGCCATCTGCGGCCCCGCCATGAGCTGACCGAACCACGGTCTGCCGTAATCCTTAGGCGACGAAAGGAACATCTCAGCCTTTTCCCTGTCAAGAAATTCGTTTATCGGAGCGTTTTTGTCGCTTAAAATGTCACGCAGGCGGCGCGAAAGTATCCTTTCATATTCGGGATTATACGTCTTCGGATACGGGCTTTTCTTTCGCCATAACACCTCGTCAGGCAAAAGCCCGCGGCACGCGTCGCGCAAAAGCGCTTTCTCCGTTCCGTCCCTGTATTTCATGCTCCACGGCACGTTATAGAGATATTCCACTATCCTGTGGTCTGCAAACGGCACCCTTACCTCAAGCCCGTAAGCCATGCTGCACCTGTCCATCCTGTCGAGCAGCGTCTGCATGAACCAACGCATATTAAGGCATCCTATCTCACGCCGCCGCGCTTCTTCACAGTTCTCCCCCTCAAGGCGCGGTACGGCGTCGAGCGCGTCAATATATCTCTTCCGCGCGTATTCGTAAAGACCGAGAGAGGAGACTGTTTTCTCGCGCAAAAGAACGGTTCTCGCTTCTATGTCGTGCGACCACGGGAACCCGTCTGCGTCAAAAAGCCCGGGGCGGTAAAACCACGGATACCCTCCGAATATCTCGTCGGCACATTCGCCTGTAAGCGCGACTTTGTTCTGCTTTTTTACAAGCCCGCAAAAGAATAGAAGGGACGCGTCAACGTCCGTCATGCCCGGTAGATCCCTCGCATCGACAGCCCCGTAAAGGCAGTCCGCAAGCTCCTCGTCAGTACATTCAAGATATGTGTGGCGCACCGGCAGGCTCTTTACTAGCATATCAACAAATGGTTTGTCGCGCGTCGGCTGAAAGCTGTTTGATTTAAAAAATTCGTCGTTTTCTGAAAAGTCAAATGAAAATGTGTCGAGCGCAGCACCGTGCTTCCTCATGTATTCGGCGGCGACGGCTGTGATAATGCTCGAATCGAGCCCGCCGGAGAGAAAGCTGCACACCGGTACGTCTGAAACCATCTGCCTTCTTATCGCGTCCCTGACAAGAAATCCAACGTGCTCTACGGTTTCCTCAAGTGTATCACTGTGCGGCTTAGCGGAGAGCTCCCAAAACGCGTGCTCTGAGATGCCGTCATCCGAAAAGACAGCAATATGTCCCGGCAAAAGCTCATTTATCCCACGGAAAACGCCGCAGCCCGGAGTTCTAGCGGGTCCTATCGCAAATATTTCCCGCATGCTGTCTTCATCTATGATCGGTTTTATTGCCGGATGACGGAAGAGCGCCTTTATCTCAGAGCCGAAGACGAGAAGCCGTTCTTTGATTGAATAGAACAGCGGCTTTACGCCAAGTCTGTCACGGCAGAGCACGAGCCGACGGCGTCCGGCGTCCCAAATCGCAAATGAAAAGATCCCGTTCAGCATCTCGGCGCATCTTAGTCCGTACTCGATATAGGCGTAAAGAATGACCTCCGTGTCGCATGTTGTCTCAAAATTATATCCCCGTCGGCGAAGCTCAGGCTCAAGCTCATCTGTATTGTAGATCTCACCGTTGTAGACTATCGCATATTCATTGCCCGCCACGGAACGTATCATCGGCTGCCTGCCGCCGCTTATATCACGTATCGAAAGCCGCGTATGAGAAAGCCCTGCCGAACGGTCAAGGTATTCGCCCGTTTGATCGTGTCCGCGATGTGATATGGACGTTCTCATGTCGATGAGAACGTCGGTCCACTTTTCGCGCTCTCTCATAAAATCATTGTCAAAGTCACAAAATCCTGCGATGCCGCACATATATACTCCTCGTAAAAAATCAGCTTTTACGGAGTTATTATATGTCGGCGGCAGGAATACCGTGCCGCAATATTTTGAAAGCACCGAGCAAAAAAAGAGAACGCCCCGAACTTAAAAAGTCGAGGCATCCCAAGAATGCGGGTAACAGGGGTCGAACCTGCACGGTCTCCCATCGGTTCCTAAGACCGACGCGTCTGCCAATTCCGCCATACCCGCGGATGCGGGTGTGGCGGAATTCTAACGCACATACCCGCGGATGCGGGTGTGGCGGAATTTTAACGCACATACCCGCGGATGCGGGCGCTTACATACCCGCAAACATCGTTTAACAAGTTTATCACCAAATGATTTGCTTGTCAAGTCCGAGGAGCTAAATGTGACACATTTTCCTCTTCGCGAATACGATATATCGAGAGAAGAAAAAGTTTCCCTCCGCCAAAAAACTTAATCAAGGGAAAAACGCCCGCTTTGCGGGCAAGGAAGCAAGGAAGCGAGAAAGGATCTGTCATCATGAAAGAAACAAAAGCGCTGTGCGACGTTTTGCCCGGCGAGGTCGTGACCGTAAAGGAGCTTCTGACACGCGGCACTATGCGGCGCAGACTTATAGATATAGGACTTACCGAGGATACAGAAGTCAAATGCATAGGACGTTCGCCGTTCGGAGACCCGTCCGCGTATATGATACGCGGCGCGGTCATCGCCATACGCCGCGAGGACTCAGGCTCAGTCCTCGTATCGGCAATGTAATAAAACGGACGAAAGGCGGCAGGCAAACTTGCCCGCCGCCATAAATTTTATTTTGCCTTAAAGCTGTCCTTTAGGCTCACAATCCTGTTATAGGTATTGGGGAGTTTTGTGTCGCGGATGAAATATCCGAGGCGCACGAACTGATAATGCACGCCATCCGGGTCGTCCGCTATGGACGGCTCGAGCTTGCAGCCCTTGTATGTTACGGCGGATGACGTGTTCAGATACTCATCGTATTTGTCGGACGGAACGTCGTTCATATTCGGCTCCGTGAAGAGCTTGTCATAATAGACAACGTCGGCGTTGTGTGCATACTGCGCCGAAACCCAGTGTATCGTCCCCTTGACTTTCCTGCCGTCGGCAGGCATGCCGCAGCCGGTCTCAAGGTCCGCCGTGCAGTGTATGGCGGAAACATTGCCGTCATCGTCGGTGTCGACGCAGACATATTTTACGATATACGCGCCCATGAGACGCACCTCGCCGTCCGGCTTCAGACGGAAGAATTTCGGCGGAGGTGTGAGCGTGAAGTCGTCCTCCTCTATATAGAGCTCGCGCGTGAACGGTACCTTGCGCGTTCCGGCTTCGGGATCCGACGGATTGTTCGGGAGCTCGAAGTACTCCGTTTTCCCTTCCGGGAAATTGTCTATCACGACCTTAACCGGGCGCACGACCGCAACGCGGCGCGGCGACGACGTACCGAGATCCTCGCGGACGCAGTGCTCGAGCAGCTCGATATCCGCCATGGAATCAGTCTTTGCAACGCCCACTCTGCCGAGAAAATCCTTTATTGCGGCGGCGGTGTAACCGCGGCGGCGCATACCGCAGAGCGTCGGCATACGCGGATCGTCCCAGCCGTCGACGAGCCTGTCCTCAACGAGACGGCGGAGGTAACGCTTTGACATGACGGTATATGTGAGGTTGAGGCGCGCAAACTCTATCTGACGCGGCATGACCTCCATATGAAGGAACGGCGCAACGTGATCGCGTACCCAGTCATAAAGCGGACGGTGTATCTCATATTCAAGAGAACAGAGCGAGTGCGTGATGCCCTCGAGGCAGTCCTGGATCGGATGCGCGAAGTCGTACATCGGGAAGATGCACCACTCAGTCCCCTGCCTGTGATGCTCGATATAACGGATGCGGTAAAGCACCGGGTCTCGCATATTGAAATTGCCTGATGCGAGGTCAATCTTTGCGCGGAGCGTGTACTTTCCCTCCGGGAACTCGCCCGCCTTCATGCGCTCGAAAAGGTCGAGGCTCTCCTGCCACGGGCGGTCGCGGTAAGGCGATATCGCCGGATGCGAGAGGTCTCCGCGGTATTCGCTGAACTGGTCCGGTGAAAGCTCGCAGACATAGGCGTCGCCCGTCTTTATGAGTTCGCAGGCAAGGCGGTACGTCTCGGCAAAATAGTCCGAACCGTAATAAAACCGGTCGCCCCAGTCAAATCCGAGCCAGTGGATATCCTCCTTTATGGCGTCGACGTACTCGGTGTCCTCCTTTGCCGGATTCGTATCGTCCATGCGGAGGTTGCAGCGCCCGCCGTATTTCTCCGCCGTGCCGAAGTCAATCATGAGCGCCTTGCAGTGCCCGATATGAAGATATCCGTTCGGCTCGGGAGGAAAACGCGTGTGTATCTCGTCGGCGCGGTATTTCCCGGACTCGATCTCGCCGTCTATTATCTCGTGAATAAAGTTTGTGTTCTCAGCCATATTTCGCCTCCGATGCGAGAGCTTTTAAAGTTTGTTTATCATAGAGCGCACACGGGCAAGCGATCTTTCCTCGCCGATGATGTGCATCACGGTGTAAAGGTCGGGCGAATTCATTCTTCCCGTCACGGCGACGCGTATCATCATGCTGATGTCGGCAACGCTCCCCTTGTATGCTTCGGGCGACGCGCGGTATTCCTTCATGTCGGCGCAGTAGCCAAGAGGCGCGCATATCGCCTTGACCTTTTCAAACCACGCGCCAGCGTCGTCGTTATGGTCATAGCTTTCGAGAAAAGCCGTGAGCGCACCTTTTATGTCGCCGCGGTCGATGTTTTCGGGATACTCGTCCTCGACCTTGAAGGTTTCGTCATAGAACGGCTCCATGTATGACCTGAGCTCGAGCCACGTCCCGTAATCCTTACGCGGCTTCTTGCCGCCGCGCCCAATGCAGATCACGGAGAGTGCATAGTCTCTGTCGCCGAGCAGCGCGGCAAAATCGGGGTCATATGTCTTTGCCCATTCGAGGAAGTTTTCGTACACCTCCTCAGCCGTCATGCGGGATACAACGTTTTTCGCGACGTCGTCGAGCTTTTTCATATCGAAAAGGCAGCCGGACGAGCTCATCTTCTTAACGTTGAACGGAAACTCGGTATAATCCTTATCAGGATTCTGCACGCGCCATTCCTCATAATTTGAGTTCAGAAGCGTCATGACATATTCGATCACGGCGCACGGGCAGTAGCCGAGGCGGCTGTAATCGTCAAGGTTCGCGCCCATGTCGCGCTTCGAGAGCTTCTTCTTTGAGCCGTCCGCGTCGAGGCGCATTATCTGCGAGATGTGGATATATTTCGGCGGCTTCCATCCCATATAGGAGAAAAGCTGAAGATGCTTCGGCAGGCTCGGCAGCCATTCCTCGCCGCGTATGACGTGCGTGGTCCTCATCAGGTGGTCGTCGACGACGTGCGCGAAATGATATGTCGGTATTCCGTCAGACTTGAGAAGCACAACATCCTCGTCGTTTTCGGGCAGCTCAAGATCGCCGCGCACAAGGTCGTTTACCTTGCGCTTGCGCGTTCCGTCGCCCTCTGCTATCGCAAAGAGCGCGAATTTGTGACCTGCTGAAAGCTCGCGCTCGACGTCCTCAATCGTGAAATTTCTGCGTGCGAACATCGCCTCGCGTCGGGCTGAAGCGTCAGTCTCCCAGTTTACGCTTTTGAGTTCGGCTTTTTTGTCCGCGGTCTTTATTTCTTCGAGTTCCTCGTCTGTCGAGAAAACGGGATACGCCCTGCCCTCGGCAACGAGCCTTTTTGCGTATACGTGATATATAAAAGCCCTTGCAGACTGCTTGTAGGGACCGTAGTTTCCGCTCTCGCCGTCCTCAGTCACGCCCTCGTCGAAGCTAATGCCGTAGTGAGAAAGCGTTCTGACGAGCGCAGATGCCGCGCCCTCGACCTCGCGGCGCGAGTCCGTGTCCTCAATGCGAAGATAAAAAACTCCGCCCGACTGATGCGCCAGCCGCTCCCCGACAACAGACGGGAAAAGTCCGCCGAAGTGAACAAAACCCGTGGGGCTCGGGGCGAACCGCGTCACCTTCGCCCCTTCGGGCAAGTCTCGCGGAGGATATTTCTCCTCGAGCTCTTTCTCCGTCATCGTGACGTTCGGGAACAGGAGCTCGGAAAGGTATTTATAATCAACGGGCATTATGAAGCGCCCTCCTTTTGTGAATATCAATATTATAATGTGTAATTATATCACGCAAAAAAGATTTTTTCAACCACAGAAAAAATAAAACGTCAAACCGACCGAAAAAAGTTCTGCCTCCGGTAAAAAACAGGGAAAAAATTTATAGTTGAAAACCTATATGACGTATCCGTCTGCAAAGCACGGTAAAACGCGCTTGCATTTTGTCGGAAACAGTGATATATTATATTTGGGTGTAAATAAGATTTACCGCATCAGAAACGGAGTTCTTTTTAATGGCTATAAATGTTTTCAGCCGCGCATTCAGCGGATATAACAGACACGAAGTAGACGAATATATCGCCGACCTGAACCGTTCATATCTGAAAACACGGCGCGATTACGAAAAGAAAATCGAGATCCTCGAAGCGGAGCTCTCGCGGGCAAAGCGTCAGGAACCCGAAAAAACAGTCAGCGACACGCCTGCGGTGACACCGCCCGCTCTAGAGGCGACCTTTGACGCCGAGCTTGCCGAAAAATCCCGCAGGTACGACGAGATAAGTCAAAAGGTCGGCGAAATTCTGATGAATGCGAACGCGGAGGCGCTCGGCATAGTCAGACAGGCGGACGAAAAGGTGAGAACCACGCTTACGGACACGACGTCAAAGCTCCGCACGGAGCTTACCTCCCTTATCTGCAAGCTGAACGAAATGCTCGAAGAGGCGGAAGCAGGTCTCGCCGTCGACGAAGTCGACAATACCGATAACGAGGCGTAAAATTGAACATCGGCAAAAAGATTCGCTCGCTCCGCATCGGGCGCGGCATGACGCAGCGCGAGCTCGCCGGAGACGAGATAACACGAAATATGCTCTCCCGTATAGAAAACGGCGCGGCGCTACCGTCGATAGGCTCGCTTTTATATCTCGCCGACAGGCTCGAGGTATCCCCCGCGTACTTTTTCGACGAGTCGGAAAAGCCGCAGAGCGAAGTCGAAAACACAATATCGGCGCTCTACAATGAAGGCGAATATGAAAAGTGCATTTCCGTCGCCTCTTCCCTCCCCGCGTCAGATTCGGGAAGCATCCTCGCGCTCTGCTATCTCAATATCGCGGTCACAGACCTGCTCGGCATGAGATACAAGCGGGCGAAGGAGTCGCTTCTTCAGGCAAAGGAAAACTGCGAGCAGTCCTCGGACATAACGGACACGGTTTACAATATCGTCATGTCTCTTCTTCGTATGCTCGGGGACACATTCGACACCGACCTTGACGAGCTGTCCTCTGCGACGCTGCCGTCATATCACGCGATGGCGGCAAACTTCTATATGTTCCTGCTTGCTAACGCCTCGTTCTGCCGCGATGTTGAGGAGCTGCGCCGCAGCACTCTCTACGGTCTTCACGTCGCCGCACGCGCAGAGATATCCGCCTCGGATTATACCTCCGCCGCGGAAATACTGCATATAGCCGCAAAAAAGATAACGGACAAGACCGAACGCGCGCTTGCATATATGATATACGAGGACCTCGAGATGTGCTGCACGAAGACGGACGATTACAGAGGCGCATATGAGGCAGCCCGCGCAAAGCAGCGGACGATTAACATAAACTAAGTAAATAATAAAAAGGGAGCTTTTGCAAAAAGGTTCCCTTTCTTGCTTTTTCAAAACCACAACATATGGGGCAGCCTTATCCCCTATCCTCAAAGTCCAAAAAAACATCGTATTTTGTGCGGTTGGCACAATAATCCGTTATGAAGAATGACGAATTTTCCGTCCCGCACGCGAAACCTTCAAAAAAGCACTTGAAAATTTACGCAAATTCAGTATAATTAAATATAATGGGTTAAAATGGGGCAACAGGGGGCAAAACCGTTTGTCCATGCCGCATTTATCTATAAAAATGACCGGAGGTCTTTATATGCAGAAAAAAGATTTCGAGGCGGTCCTTGAAGCGCTCAAGAGAGTGAAGCACAAGTCGACCGCCGCGATCAAAGACTTTCTCACAGAGCTTGACGCGAAATCGGAAGCGTCATCTCTTTCGGGAAAGCACCTGACGGCGCGGGCGCGCATCTCCGCGCTCTTCGACGCGGGCACGTTCGTCGAAACAGGCGCGTTCATAAAGCGCCGCCCGACGGAATTTGATGCCGACGCCGTTGACGCCGACGACTTCGAGGGCGTCATCACCGGCTACGGCTCAGTCTGCGGCAGGCTCGTATTCGCCTTCGCCGAGGACTTCTACCGTTCAAAGGGCGCCGTCGGCGAGGCTCACGCGAAGAAGATCTCCGCGCTCTACGACATGGCGATAAAGAACGGTGCCCCCGTTGTCGGTATATTCGACAGCTGCGGCGCATACGTCCTCGAGGGTGTGTCTGCGCTCGCGGGATACGGTCGCATGATGTCCGCCGTCAGCGCCGCTTCCGGCGTTGTTCCGCAGATAGCGATAGTCGCCGGCTCCTGCGTTGGGACCTCTGCGGCGATAGCATCCATGTTTGACTTCGTCATCGTTTCTGAAGCGGAAGGACAGCTCTACGTCAACGCCGAAAACAAAGAAGAAAACACCGCCGCCGTATACGCCGCAGACGAGATCACGGCGATAACGCGCGCAAAGGCGCTCCTCTCCTACCTTCCCGACAACAACTGCGAGGGCACCGTCCGCACGGACTGCCCGCCCGTCGGAACGGTCGACGTCTCCTTTATCGAGAATGGCAACTACTCGGCGGCAAGCGTCGTCGGCGCTGTCGCGGACGGCGGCGTTTGCTTTGAGCTTACGCCCAAGTACGCGCCCGAGCTTCTGACCGCGCTTGCTAATATAGGCGGCACGGCGGCGCTCGTCATCGCTACCGACCCCGCGGCAAACGGAGGGGCACTCACTGCCGCCGCCGCAAAGAAAGCCGCCCGCGCCGTCAGCTTTGCCGACAGCTTCAACATCCCCGTCGTCACGCTCGTTGACACGAAGGGACTTCCGAACGAAACATCAGAGGTCGTGAGCTTCGCTTCCGAGCTCGGAAGACTTGCCGGAGCGTACGCATCCGCTTCCTGCCCGAAGGTAACAGTCGTGACGGGCCGCGCTTACGGCGCCGCGTTCACGGTGCTTGGCAGCAAGTCCGTCGGCGCTGATGTAGCGCTTGCGCTCTCGACCGCAAAGATAGGCGCGCTCGACGGAGAGGCCGCAGTCGCGCTTCTTTGGGATGAGAAATTCGCCGGTTCAAGTGACCCGGCGGCACGCCGCGCAGAACTCGTTTCCGAGTGGGACAACACGTTCGGCTCCGCGGTCGAGGCCGCGTACAGAGGCGAGATTGACGACGTTATTCCCGCGGCGGAGCTCCGCGCAAGGATAGCGTCTGCGCTCGAAATGCTTTCGATGAAAAACGCGGGCGAGCCCGGCAGACGTCACACGGTTTCCCCGCTCTGATGAAAGGAGCATAAATGTTTTACAGCGGAATTTTCCTTGACGCGAACGCGGCGGGAATGCAGGAACTGACGAGCACGTCCGAGAAGCTCTCACTCGGCTTTCAGGTGCTCGGTCTAGGACTTGCGACCGTTTTCGCCGTCCTCGCGATACTTTGGGTCGTGCTGCTCCTCTTCCGCGTTATATTCTACCGCGAAAAGAAGCCCGAGCCGAAGAAAGCGGCTCCCGCGCCCGTAAAAGCACCCGCGCCCGTGAGCGCTCCCCCCGCCCAAAAAGCGGAGGACAACGGCGCCCTTGTCGCGGCGATAACCGCGGCTATTGCCGCATACACCGAGGGCGACGAAGAGTTCGCCTCCGGTTTCAGAGTAGTATCATTCAGACGCGCGGAGCACGCCGCCCCGTGGAACAAATCCAAATAATTTTCGGAAAGGATATCTTTCACCATGAAAAAGTATAACGTAACAGTAAACGGAACAGTTTATGAAGTAACGGTAGAGGAAGCCGGCGCAACGGCGTCCGCTCCCACACCCGCAGCAGCACCGGCAGCTCCCGCAGCGCCGGCTCCGGCAGCAGCTCCCGCAGCGCCGGCTCCGGCAGCAGCTCCCGCCCCCGCGCCTAAGGCTGCCCCCGCAGCGGCTCCGGCAGGCTCGGTCGAGGTCAAGGCACCGATGCCCGGCAACATACTCAAGGTCAACGTCAAAGTCGGCGACACTGTCAAGAAGGGCGACAACCTCTGCGTTCTTGAAGCGATGAAAATGGAAAATGAAATCCTCGCTCCGCAGGACGGCACCGTTTCCGCGGTAAGCGTTTCAAGCGGCGCGTCCGTTTCGACAGGCGACCTTCTCGTTGCTCTTTCGTAAATTTCAAAAAGACAAATATTTCTTTCCGAAAAAATTTTACGAAGGAGCGTGACCGGTTTGGAATTCTTTAAAGATTTCATAGAGACGACGGGATTTTCTCAGCTTATCGCCGATCCTGAGTTTTATAAAACTCTCATCATGTATGTCATAATCGGCGTGCTCTTCTATCTCGGCGTCGTCAAGCAGTTTGAGCCGCTTCTCTTGGTGCCTATCGCATTCGGGATGCTGCTCGCCAATCTGCCGGGCGCGGACCTCATCCACATGGACTTCTTTATCAACGACGACCCGAACCATACTCTCGTTGAAACGCTTAAGGAAGTCGTAAATGAGGGCGGACTTGTGGATATACTCTATCTCGGAGTCAAGCTCGGCATTTATCCGTCGCTCATATTCATGGGCGTCGGAGCAATGACAGATTTCTCCCCTCTTATCTCTAACCCCATCTCCCTTATGATGGGCGCGGGCGCGCAGCTCGGCGTGTTCATCGCGTTCTTCGGAGCGCTCTTCCTCGGGTTTGCCCCTGCTGCAGCGGCATCTATCGGCATCATAGGCGGCGCCGACGGGCCTACGGCGATACTCGTCACAAAGACTTTGGCGCCGCATCTGCTCGGAGCCATCGCCATCGCGGCGTACAGCTATATGGCGCTTATACCGTTTATCCAGCCGCCGTTCATGAAGCTTCTGACGACAAAGAAGGAACGCGCCATCAAGATGTCAACGCTCCGTCCCGTCTCAAAAGTCGAGCTCGTTGTCTTCCCCATCGTCGTCACGCTCGTCGTCACGATGGTCGTTCCGGACGCGGCGCCGCTTATAGGCTTCCTTATGCTCGGCAACCTGTTTAAAGTCACCGGCGTGACAGACCGCCTCTCAAAGACGGCTCAGAACGAGCTCATCAACATCTGCACGATCTTCCTCGGCGTCTCCGTCGGCGCAACGGCAAATGCGGCGAACTTCCTCTCTCCTACGACTCTCGGCATCATCGCGCTCGGTCTTGCGGCATTCTGCTTCTCGACGATGGGAGGTCTTCTGACGGGAAAGCTGCTCTGCTTCATCACGCGCGGCAAAATCAACCCCCTCATAGGCTCCGCGGGCGTTTCCGCCGTTCCTATGGCGGCGCGTGTTTCTCAGACAGTCGGACAGAAGGAGGATCCCTCCAACTTCCTGCTCATGCACGCAATGGGACCTAACGTCGCCGGCGTTATCGGCTCCGCCGTCGCCGCGGGCGTTCTGCTCTCGCTGTTCGCTGCTTAATTCTCAGAAAGGATAAATTATTATGGCAAAGGTAAAGATAACCGAAACGGTCCTGCGCGACTCGCATCAGTCCCTTATAGCGACGCGCATGACGACGGAAGAAATGCTGCCTATCCTGTCCGAGATGGACAAGGTCGGATACAATGCGCTTGAAGCCTGGGGCGGCGCCACATTTGACGCGTGCCTCCGCTTCCTCAACGAGGACCCGTGGGACAGACTTCGCAAAATAAGGGCGGAGGTAAAGAACACAAAGCTTCAGATGCTCTTCCGCGGACAGAACATCCTCGGCTACCGCCATTACGCCGACGACGTCGTCGAATACTTCGTTCAGAAGTCGATCTCAAACGGCATCGATATCATCCGCATATTCGACGCATTAAATGACTCCCGCAACCTGAAAACCGCGATAAACGCGACGAAGAAGGAAGGCGGCCACGTTCAGGCGGCGATAAGCTACACGACGAGCCCTGTTCACAACAACGAGTACTTCGCAAACTACGCGAAGGAGCTCGAAGAGATGGGCGCTGACTCCATCTGCATCAAGGACATGGCGGGTCTTCTCCTTCCCTACGACGCGTACTCGCTCGTCAAGGCGATAAAGGAAAAATGCTCTCTCCCCGTTGAGCTTCACACGCACTACACGTCCGGCATGGCGTCAATGACGGTGCTCAAAGCAGTTGAAGCAGGCGTCGACATCGTTGACTGCGCGATCTCCCCGATGGCAATGGGCACATCCCAGCCGCCGACGGAGCCTATCGTCGCGGCGCTCGCAGGCACCGAGTATGACACGGGTCTTGACTTAAATCAGCTCGACAAGATAAACCGCTACTTCACGCCTCTGCGTGAAAAATATCTCGCCTCCGGGCTCATGGATCCGAAGGTCTTAAAGGTCAACGTCAACACGCTGCTCTATCAGATTCCGGGCGGCATGTACTCGAACCTCATCTCGCAGCTCAAGAACGCAGGCAAATCCGAGCTTCTGAACGACGTTCTCGAAGAGGTTCCGCGCGTTCGCGCCGACGCCGGTTATATCCCGCTCGTCACGCCGACCTCTCAGATCGTCGGCACGCAGGCAGTCATGAACGTCCTTACAGGCGAGCGCTACAAGATGTGCACGAACGAATTCAAGGGCATCCTCAAGGGCGATTACGGCAGAACTCCGGCGCCCATCGACCCCGAATTCCGCCGCTCCATCATCGGCGACGTCGAGCCGAAGACCTACCGTCCCGCAGACGACCTCGAGCCCGAGCTTGACAAGCTCCGCGCCGAGATCCCGCAGTATATCGAACAGGACGAGGACGTCCTCTCATATGCGCTGTTCGGTCAGGTCGCAACAAAGTTCTTCGAGGCGCGCAAGGCGGCAAAGTACCACCTCGACGCCGACCACGCCGACAAAGAGCTCAGGGTTCATCCGGTATAAGTTTTTGGATTTTTAATGCGGGGGAAGGAAACTTTTTGAAAAAAGTTTCCTTCCCCCGTACCCCTATCTTTCAAAAACTCTGATGAAATAATGACAGCATTTATAAATAAACGAAGTCCGCGTCTTTTTGCGCGGACTTTTTGTTGATGCATTATTATCGCTGATACCTTCGTGTCAAATGTTATGTCCCTGACCCCCTCTTGCCGCACGCGTTTTCTATCCACGCGTCCGCTTCCTCACGCGTATGGAAAACAATTATGTCCTTTCCCTCGCCGCTCATTCCGAGCAGCTCATATATGCGCGGGAGCCTGTCGCGGTTGAAGTTCTCTATCCATTCGTAAAACTCAGAATCAAATTCTTCCTCGACCCACGGCATATCTTCCCTTTTCGTCCCGATGCGGCGGCGTACACCGTCAAGGCACGCCTCGGTCGGCAGGTCAAACAGAAATACCGTATCGCACGCCCGCAGTCTGACCTCGAGCGTGCGATTGTAGTTTCCGTCTATTATCCACTCGTCCCGCGCGAGGATCTCCGCGAGGCGCGCGTCAAATTCTTCCCGCGTCACATTCGTTTTATCGGACCTGTGCCAAATCATGTCAAGGTAATAAAGCGGAATCCCGGTGACATCGCGGAGTTTCCGCGCAAATGTGCTTTTTCCCGAGCCTGAACAGCCTATAACAAGCGCCTTTTTAATTATCCGTATGTATCGTAATCCATGCTGACGATGCCGTATATGACCTCGTCCTCATACCGCCCGTTTTTGAAAAAATGGTCGCGCAACACACCCTCGCGCTTCATGCCTGCCTTTTGCATAACGCAGCCCGAGGGGATATTTGAACCGAAGTGTCCGGCGTAAACGCGATGAAGCATCAGCTCCGAAAACGCGTATTCTATAATCGCACGCGCCGCCTCTGTCGCATAGCCTCGGTTTCGGTATTCCTTGCCTATCCAGTAACCAAGCTCCGCCGTCGGAGAGTCTTTAACATGAAGCACAAGCGATATCGCGCCGTACAGTGTGCCTGTTTCCCTGTCGGTCACGGCAAAGTCATAACAGCTTCTCGCTCGGCGCCGCTCATCGTGCTTAGATATCCACGCTGCCGCATCCTCTCTAGTATACGGATACGGCATTGAAAGCACGCTTTTCTGTATCTCGCCGGTTCCGCACATTCTCGCCACCTCGTCCGCATCGTCGAGCGTAAACGGGCGAAGCAGCAGGCGGTCTGTCAATATTTTGCCGTCTCTGTATTCGTACATATTATTCTTCTTTCTTTTTCTCTTCTGGCGCCTTTGCCGTTGCCGTCGCGGTGCCGCCGCCTTCCGTAAAGTCGTTGTTCTGCGTAAAGCCCTCTGCCTTCATCATCTGCTCGAGCACGTTTATATCCGTCGCAACGTCGAGCGTATCGGACTCAAAGAGCTTGTCAAGCTGTGTTTTGTATCCGTCAATGAGCATATCGAGCGTTTCTTCGATATTCCTCATACCCGTGTCGATATTCTCACCGCGCACACCCTGCTCCTCGAAATACGCATATGAATTCAGAAGCTTGAGCGTCGTCGGAAGATAATACGAGAGGAACGAGCCGAGCTGTGCCTCCATCTCGGGCTTTTCATCGACGAGGGCGAATATTTTGCGCGTCAGCGCCTCTATCTGGTCGATTTTCGCCGAGACGGTGACGTCGTCGATATCGTCGTTGAGCTCTCTTATGCGGCGAAGTATCTTCTCATGCTCCGACATCTCTTCCTTTATTTCTTCCGCCGTTTTCGGCTTCTCAGGCGCGGGACGCCTTATGCCGGCTTCAGCCTCCGCCGCCGCGCGCGCGTCCTTATACATTATGACGTATCCGAGCCCGCGGTCAACTACCGTTTCGGGCGGAAGCAGTCCCTTTGATATCATGAACTGCAGATCCTTTATAACGCGCTTCGTCGAAACGTCCGCAACGTCGGCGAGCTTTGATACGGCACAGAAGCGCTCGCCCCTCAGCATCGAGATGTACGTCATCACCCTGTAATCGCGGGACTTATAAAACTGCCTGAAAAGGTAAAGTACCGCGGTTATGCTCGACGATATCCCTGCCGTGGTGAACGCGCCTAAATTAAACTCGACCGGGAGACTGCCGACGGCACCAAAGAACAGAAAAACGCTTATAATGAGAGATATTATCGTCGCTATCGTAAAAAGCGTGACGGTGCCTGAGGTCTTGACGCCCGAGCCGTATGGCTGCGTATACGGCGGCGGGGCGTTTTTCTGCTGTGTATTTGGCTTAAACGGCGGAGGCGTCCCCTGCGGGACAGACGTAAACGGAGGCGGCGCCGCCGTCTTGTTTTTCACATAACTGTAGTGATACGTCGTCCCGTTGGGTCCTTCGGCATTTGTATCGCCCGGGGTCCTGTAATTAGTCGTCCGCGGCGCGCCTGTGTCAGTGCCTAAGTTTCCGCCCTGTGCGCCGTTCGCGTTTGTACCGCCGGCAGAATTATTTTTATTCGACTGCTGCTTCTTATAGTCGCTGTTCATCGCCTTCAGTATTGCGAAAACGACCCCTATCGGCCATGCCCCGAATATGAAGCACAATATTATTATCGGGGTCGGTATATCAATTCCTCTCACCTTTGCCTCTCCTCCCGTATCAGTCTTGCCACTGCGTTTCTATAATTCCGCACATCGAGCTTATCACCCGGTGACATTCGTCGTCCGGCAGCTCGCGCTCCGCGTAATCTACAGTCTCGATCGCGCGGACCGCGTCGTCAAGCGCGGGCGCATTTGTGCGCGCGCTTATTTTTTCTTTTGCCTCGCGCGGCGTGTTTGAGAGCCTGTTTCCAAAGCCTCGCTCCCGGTATGACGCCATCAGCGCCGCATATGCAAAGCGTATCTGCTCCGAGGCGGACGGGAGCGAGTTCAGCTTTGATATGAACTCGCGGTAGCTCCGCCTGCTTCCCTCTCCGACGTTATACTCGCGTATCACCGCGTGCTCGAGCTTTATCTCCTCGTCTCGGTAATTGGAAAAGTCGATATCCGTCCCGTACCGCGACGACTTAAAGCCCCCTATGTCGGTGAAAAACATGAAAAGCTCGACTATCCACTCGCGCACCTTCTTTATAATGCGCTGCGTCATCTCTGCCCCGCGCGTCAGGAAAAGCACAAGCGCCGCGACGAACAGAATGATGAACAATGCGAACAATATTTTCTCGCCGAAAGGCTGGTTCGATATGAAAAATCGCCCGTATTCGCGGTTGACGTCCTCGACGGTAAAATCCGAAAATTCGTCCGCCCCCTGTCTTTCCGCGCTCGAAAAAATGACGCTGCTGATAAGAAGGACTATATATTTAAGCCCGGTAAGTATCACCGAGGCGAGAAACACGAAAAGCAGCGCGCACACGACCGTGACCGCAACAAGGAGCAGATTATACGCCCTCCCGGACGGGGATATCGCCGTCAGCGTATCGGACAATCCGCGCTGGATGTGAGTTTGGTTCATCACCGTAAAAGCGCATAATGTGAAAATAAAGAGATATGCCGTAATCAACAGAGACGGCACGCCGAACATAATGGCGCCGAAGAAAATGATCAGCAGAACGACGAGGAACGTCAGCATCGTTCGCAGAGAAATGACCCTGTGCGCGGGATAAAACCACAGAATTATCCCCGACGCCAAACCGATAAATGTCGCGGCGCAGAAAATAAGCGGATATATCGAGTATTCGGAATAGAAGAAATCGTTTCCGAGCCCCGAATACGATATCAGAAAGCTGTTGTACAGCCCGTAGGAAAAGACAGACGCAAGCGCCGCTATTGTCAAAGGACCCGCCGCTCGCAAAGGAGCGAACGCACGCTCATGCCCCTCGTATCCGAACTCGTCATCATATCCGCGCCTCGGGTCGCGGCGGCGCGACGTCAGCCTGCCGTATATCGCCTGCATCCCGTACCCTGCGGCGCACAGTGCGGCAAGCAGCAGCCCCGGGATGAACGCAAGGGTGCCGAACAGCCTGTAAAACAGAATATATGCTGCGGCGGAGATCACGGCGTTCACGGCTGTGACCGCAAGCAGCTTATATAATTTGTTGTACTTCTTTTTGACAGCCGTTTTTTCCATGCCGCGCCTCCTTATCTCAGATTATATGATTTTTCGTTTGGAATTTTTACGAAATCAGTCGGTATGCGTCTTAAAATAGACCTCGACGTTCGGCGGTATCGCGTCGGCGTTGCGGTTCGTCGTCGTGACATAGAAAATGACGTTTACTCCGCGCCGCCTCATCGCGTCGTGAAAAACTATCATACGTTCGCTGATGTATGCCGACACAACTATCAGGTTGCCTGACTCCGCAAACGCTGCGCTGTGCTCAAGCACATAGTCGAGCATCCTCTCAATCGGGCAAGACATTTCCATTCTGACGGCGGCAAGCAGCCTCAGCGCCGATATCATGTCGCGCTTGCCCTCAAATGCCGGGGTAAAGAGAATGTCGCGTCCCAGCCCTTCCGTGTCCGCTCTGTAATCGTCCGATATCGCGTCCGGCGGGGTGTTCGCTATAAGCCTGACGGGTATGTTCTCGCCCGAAATTCGGTCGAGTATCGAGGCGCAGACCGTTATCGCGAGCTCAACGCTCCCGGGATCGCTCGGATGCACCGCGTCCTTTTCTATATCGCGCGAGTTCATGTTCAGCAGAAGGTCGAAGCGGTGGCGGCGCGTGTTTTCCTCGCGGTTGACCATCAGCTTCCCGTGGACCGCCGTCTGCTTCCAGTTTATCCTGTTCATCGGGTCAAACTGAGTGTAGTCCCTAGCTCCCGCTATCATGAGCGGGTCGGTCAGAAGACCGTGATTTGTTATTACGTCGCCGCTGTGATAAAACGACGAGGTGAAATGCTCGTCAAGGTCTATCGGCTTCGGCAGCACGACTACCGTATTGTCATGCCGCGCCTCACAGCGAAATCCCTTTGACATCGGGTTCATCCCGAAAAGGTCGTTTGCAACGACGACAGCCGAGCCTACGGTATAAACTCCGCGCCGCCCGCAGTTGACACGCCAGCGGCGGCGTATCTTTTCGCGGCTCTTGAGCACGAATATGCTCTCCACATGCGGGCGCAGCGTATCGACCGCCGCACCGCCGCGGAATTCCGTTATGCGGAACGAGAGCCCGTCGGGCAAAGACGTGTCTACCCTTGCGTAAGGCATAGGCAGCGTCTTCCCGTTCGATATCTCCTCGTATATGAAGATGTCCTCGTCTTCAAACGTCTCCTCGGTGCTGACCTTGACGTTATAGTCTATATCGTCAAACGAATGCTTCTCAAAGAAGCTCGACTGAAGAAAATATATCGCGATAACGGATATGAGAAGCGCCAAAAACAGCATATCGGCTCCCCTCTATGCAACGGGAACGGGCACGGCGTCGATGATATATTCGATGATGTTGGCGTTTGATTCCGTAAGCCGTATGGTGCCCTGCGAACGAGATATTATCCTGTGGGCAAGCACGGGGACAGCCACCGCCTTCACGTCGTCGGGGAGCACGAAATCCCTCCCGTCAAAAACCGCCCACGCCTGAGCGGCGCGCATGAGAGCCAAAGAGCCGCGCGGGCTGACGCCGAGCCTGACGCGCTCGGACTCCCTCGTCATTGACACGATGTCGACTATATACTGCCTTATGCGGGCGCTCACCTTAACGGCGCGCACCGTGTTCTGTGCCGCAACGACGTCTTCCCCCGTGCAAACGGCGCCGAGGCTGTCGAGCGGCGAGCTCTCGGCGTATTCGTCGAGGACCGAAAGCTCCGCCTGCTTTTCGGGATATCCGAGCGAGAGCTTCATCAAAAATCTGTCCGTCTGCGCTTCCGGCAGAGGGAACGTACCCTGAGACTCTATCGGGTTCTGAGTCGCTATGACAAAGAACGGGGGCTTCAGCCTGTATGTGACGCCGTCTACGGTCGTCTGCCCCTCTCCCATGCATTCGAGAAGCGCCGACTGCGTTCTCGGCGTCGTTCTGTTTATCTCGTCGGCAAGAAGAATATTCGTAAACACCGGTCCTTTTCTGAAAATGAACTCATTTTCCTTCTGCGAAAAGAAATTGATGCCCGTTATATCCGACGGCAGCAGGTCAGGCGTGAACTGAACGCGCTTGAAATCAGCCGATATCGAGCGGGCAAGCGCCTTTGCGAGCGTCGTTTTTCCCGTGCCGGGGATATCGTCGAGCAAAACGTGTCCGCCGGCAAAAAGCGCCGAGACGATATATTTTATCTCGGTATCTTTTCCGAATATGACATATTCGATATTCTCTTTGATCTTTCGGGCGGCGGCCGCCGCTTCTCTGATATCCATTCTTTCCTCCCTGCCGAACGTAAGGTACTTCCGATTTTATATTGTATCATACGGCGCTCGGAAATGCAATTATTATCGATTTTCTTCACGCAAATGACACAATATTTTTGCTTTGATGAGATTATATCACGCAGTCATGAGATTGTCAAGAGAATTCTTTTATTATTGCGTATCTTTTTTGCGTCACAGGGCTGCGTTCAAATATGAACTAAATATGAACAAGCCGTCGTTTTCGACATTTTAAAACACAGAAAATTAACTTGACTTTTATTATTCCCAACATTATAATAAAAAAAGCTGCGGCAGGCGGCAGCTTATATTCTCAGAAAGGACGGTACCGCAAATGACGAAAAACACAACGGAGCTGTTTGACATTCCCTCCGCCGTATATGACGCGCTCATGGAGAAAGGCATCGCCCGCGGCGACGTGATAATTGCGGCAAAGACCGACCTTGACTGCGACTGCGTGCCCTGCGACAACTACATTTTCGCGACCGAGGACGACCTGATCATTCTCGGCGGCTCGATGACCGCGGTCAAAAGAAGCGGCACGCACAGAGAACGAGCCGTGCAGCGCCGCGGGTTTGACGTGCTCTCATACGAGCATTTCGACCTTTCCGAAATAGAGCATTTTTCGGTTGAGGAGATGCTGTCCTCCGCGCGCATCGTCGCGCGCATCCGCGCAAAAGAGGGCTCTTTGCCTTACACGGTCTTTATCGCAAATCTCACGAACACCTTCAAATCCGAAGCGTACAAGCTCATTCGCCAGCTGAACGCGCGCATAGATGGCACAGAGGGAGCCGAAGATTCGCACACATACGAGGACGACGATAAAAAAGAGGAGCTTTTCTGCCCCAAGTGCGGCAAGCGGTACGCGGACCCCGAGCGGAAGATCTGCCCGCGCTGCATGGACAAGGTGCATATTCTGAAGCGCTTCTCCGGGTTCTTTTGGCGCTACAAGCTCTATCTATTCCTCGTTCTGCTGACGCTGTTTCTGACGAGCGGACTTGCGGTTCTCTCGCCATACATATCGAGCGGCTTCTACTATAACGAGGTCCTCTCCGAAAACGGCAGATTTGCAGGCAAGATCCTCCTTGTCATAGGCATCATCTTCGCGACTCGCCTTATATCCATGTTCGTAACGATGATCAACAGCTACGTCTCCTCCGTCGTCGCCGCGAAGGTCACATACGACCTGAAAAAGGAGATATTCAAGTCGATAGAGCGGCTGTCCATAAGCTACTTCACGAACAGGCAAACAGGCGGACTGATGACGCAGGTCAACCGCGACGCGAACAATATATATCATTTCTTCTGCGACACGGTCCCCTATTTTCTCGTCAATATCTTTCAGATAATCGGCGTGTTCATCATCATGCTGAAATTCAACTGGAGGCTGACGCTTATCTCGTTTGTCACAGTCCCTCTTGTGGCATTCTTAATGAAAAAGATGTTTGACAAGATGGACAAGTACCACGCCAAGCGGTTTTCGGCGTCAAGATCGATGAGCTCGCTCTTGTCCGACGTGCTGACCGGCATCCGCGTCGTTAAGGCGTTCTCCAAAGAGGACGAGGAGAGCGCGAGATTCGAAGGCAGGAACAGGCGCGTCGCCGAGGCGGACAAGCGGGCTTCGGTATACAACACGACGGCGTTCCCTCTCGTAAACTTTCTTTTGTTCCTCAGCAATATAATCGTTCTCGGCGTCGGCGGATGGATGGTCATAAGGAATACCGACGGCTCGTTCAATTACGGCATTCTCATGACATTCATCGCTTATATGAACATGATATACAGCCCGATGGGATTTTTCATCGACGTCGTCTATGTCATGACAGACAGCCTCAACTCCATGAACCGCCTGTCGGAGATAATGGACGCGATACCGGACGTCGTCGAAAGCGAGCATCCCATCTCGATAGGCGAGGCAAAGGGACACGTCGAGTTCCGCAATATCGAGTTCTCATACGAGAAGAACCGCAAGATAATAGACGGCATCAGCTTTGACATAGAGCCCGGGAAGATGATAGGCATCGTCGGGCACACGGGCGCCGGAAAATCTACGCTTGCTAACCTCCTGATCCGCCTTTACGACGTCATTTCCGGGGAAATTTTGATAGACGGCGTAAACGTCCGCGACATCCCCTTCTCCGAGCTCCGGCAGAATATAGCGATAGTCTCGCAGGAGACATACCTTTTCATGGGCACCATCAAGGAGAACATACGCTACGCGAAGCCGGACGCGACGGACCTTGAGGTCATGACGGCGGCAAAGCTCGCAGGAGCGCACGATTTCATCGTAAAGCTGCCCGACGCATACGACACGATGATAGGCTTCGGCTATAAAGACCTGTCCGGCGGCGAAAGGCAGCGCATCTCGATTGCGCGCGCCATCCTTCTTAATCCGCGCATCCTTATAATGGACGAGGCGACCGCCGCCATGGATACGCAGACCGAGCGGCAGATACAGACGGCGCTCGAGCAGCTCATAAAGGGGCGCACGACTATAATGATCGCGCACCGGCTGTCGACCCTGCGCGACGCCGACCACCTTATCGTCATCGAAAACGGAAAAATGCCGGAATACGGCACTCACGCGGAGCTGATACGAAAGAAAGGCATATACTACGGGCTCTACAAAATGCAGCTCGAGGCTCTGCGAAATATCGGGATACAGGAATAGTACACGGGAAAGGAAAGGCAACACGGAGTTATGACAGAGTTAAAAACGACAGCGCTTTCGGACGTCGTATCGATAACGTACATAACAAAGGACAACGCTTCATTCCGCCGCGAGGGCGACTTTCTCTCCCTTCGCGTCACGCTGCCGGAGAGCGTGGGATTTGACGGGGAGACTTTAGGCGGCGAGAAGTACTACGAGAGGATATATCTGCACCGCTCCTTCCCCTATGAGCATCTATACGAATACATATCCGTGCTCGACCGCGACAGCGTCGAGATCGGCATCATTTCCTACATCAACGACTTCGACCCCGAAACGTCGGAGCTGCTGCGCCGCGAACTCGACCGCAAATACTTTGCCCCGGTCATAAAAAAGATCCTTTCGGTAAAGGAGCGTTACGGATATTCCTATTGGGAGACAATAGCCGAGGACGGAAACAGGATGTCGTTCACGGTGCGCGACACTTTTCGCTCGATACTTAAAGTGACGCCCGAGCACGTTTTCATCACCGACAACGACTCAAACAGATACGAGATAAAGAACACCGACGAGCTTGACCGCAAAAGCTACAAAAAAATAGAGCTCTACTTATAAGCCGCCGGCACAACAAAGAAAGGAGGTACGCCGTGAAAGACAGAATAATGCTCCAAAACAGGCTTTGCAGGATAAATCCCGAAGTCTCGCCGGAAGACGTTATAGTCGCCTTCCCGTTTGATCTTGCCCCTGAGGGCGACGTCAAAACCGACGGTTTTGTCGCCGTGACGACCTCCGACGTCTATGTTTACGAAAACGACGTTCTTATGCTGAGGCTCAAAAGCGCGGACATCGACGAGTATATCTTTTCAAACGGCGTCGGCTGCGTCTTCGCCGAATGCGTCACGAACGGTGTCCACAGGCTTTTGTGCCGCGCAACAATGGCGCAGAGAGACCTCATCTCCTCAATTATATGGCAGCTTAACCGCCGCATGGAGCGCGGAACATACAGCTACGCTTACGAGGAGGAGACGGACGTAAAGTGCCCTACCTGCGGCCGCAGATATCCGCCCGATTCCCACGCTTAAACGTCATGATAAAACGGAATTCAGAATTGAAGGAACGGAGCTAAAAAAATATCTGAAAGAAGGCTTCAGAGGTGAAGTAAAAATTCCGCGCGGTGTGACCTCAATCGCTAATTTC
>CANRKP010000016.1 GCA_947631245.1 uncultured Clostridia bacterium | reverse complement strand
TCCATAGACTGCCGTCGCCGCTGCCGCGGCGACTTTGGCATAGATTGCGTTTATTATACCATAAATTCCTACCTTAGCGTCGCCGCTTTTGCGGCGGCATAAATAAAAAGGAATTTTGGTCAATAAACGCTTCCATAGACTGCCGTCGCCGCTGCCGCGGCGACTTTGGCATAGATTGCGTTTATTATACCATAAATTCCTACCTTAGAGCCGCCGCGTATGCGGCGACATAAAATCAAAAGGAATTTTGGTCAATAAACGCTTCCATAGACTGCCGTCGCCGCTGTCGTGGCGACTTTGGCATAGATTGCGTTTATTATACCACGATAAAGGCTCCATGAAAAGAGCAAAAAACGATTTTGCGTCAAAAAACGAGAGGAACGCGACAGATGCGGCGGAATTTTTTTAAGCAGGTCAAAAAAAGCGTACTTTTTTATATGAATAGTATTTGAATTGCACGCGCTTTTGTGGTACAATATACTGGTCGGCGCGTAAGCGCATAAAAACGGACGGAGGGAACGGTATGGAAGCTGTAAGGACATGGCTCGGCGAGTTCGCCGAAAACATAATGCGGACGCTGTCGCTGTTATCGTTTCGGGACTCGTTTATTTCTTCCCTTGTAAACATCATAGACATTCTTTTTGTCGCTGTCCTCTTCTATTACGTTTTCAAATTCATCCGCCGTCGCCGCGCGGGGAAGCTCGCTCTCGGAGTTGCGGTGTTTCTGCTTATTCTCGCGGTGACGCAGATACTTGAGATGCACGCCGCTCAGTTCCTTCTGACGAACGTCTTTCAGATAGGGCTGATAACGGTCATAGTCGTGTTCCAGCCGGAGCTCCGCTCGGCGCTCGAGGTGCTCGGCGGGGAGACGGTCAAGGTCCCGTTCAAGCGCCAGCGCGACGTTTCCGAGACGACGGCGATGATAGACGAGCTCGCGGAGACCGTCGCCGAGCTCTCCGAGTCAAAGACCGGCGCGCTCATAGTCATCGAGCGCACGACGCTACTCGGCGACCACATCATAACGGGCACCGTCATAAATGCGGACGTTCAGCGTGAGCTGATAAAGAATATTTTTTACAACAAGGCGCCGATGCACGACGGCGCGATGATAATCCGCGACTGCAGGATACACGCCGCGGGCTGCCTTTTGCCGCTGACGACGCGCACCGACCTTATAAAGGATCTCGGCATGCGCCACAGAGCCGCCATCGGTCTTTCCGAAAACAGCGACGCCGTCGTTATCGTATGCAGCGAGGAGACGGGCATCGTCTCTTATGTCGTAGGCGGCGAGATAATGCGAAACTTCACCCCGACGATGCTAAAGGCGCAGCTGAGAGCCGACCTCGTCGGCGATGAGGACGACGACAAGAAGCACACCATAAGGCGCACGGTAAAAAGCGTCGCCGGCATGATAAAAACGGATAAGTCGGGGAAGACCGGAAAGTCTGAAAAGACCGAAAGGACCGATGCTGACGGGACCGACGACAGAAGTGACATGGCTGACAAAAAGGCAGATCGTAAGTAAGGAGGGCGGCACATGGCAGACAACATCTCGTCCGACGCGCACGGCGGCAAGCATCACGATCTTATCGCGAAGGCAGTGTGCCTCGTGCTTGCGCTCATATTGTGGATATACGTCATGGAGGCTGAGAACCCTGATTGGGAAGAGACGATCGAGGGCGTCCCGATTGAGCTTATAAACACCGACGACATCGAAATTGACAGCGGGCTTATGATATACGGCGGATATTCAAGCACCGTTGACGTGACGCTCCGCGGAAAAAAGAACCTCATCTCGGGTCTGACCGCCGAGGACATAAAAGCGACGGCCGATGTGTCGGAAATAAGCGAGGCGGGTGAGTATCAGCTTGACGTGTCTCTTACGGTACCGGACGATACCGACATAGTTTCAAGGTCGGCGGACACCGTGACGGTACAGGTCGACAAGCGCGAGCGCGTCACGGTCGATATCAAATGCAAGTACAGCGGACTCGTCATTGATGAAGGGTTCACGCAGGGCGAGGCGGAGCTTTCCGTGTCGACGGTCACCGTGACGGGACCGTCGAGGTATCTTTCCGAGATCGACCACGCGGAGGTGCTCGTGCCCGATCTCGGTCATGTCACGGGCTCGGTCACAGCCTACGGCAGCATATCTCTCGTCGACAAAAACGGAGGCGTCGTTTCAAATCCGTATGTGACGATGTCTAATTCCGAGGTCAGGGTATTCCTTCCGATTTACGCGAACAAGGAGGTCCCGCTGACGGTCGAGTTTGTGAATGGCTTCTACAATAACGAAAATGTTGAGATCTCGCTTGACAGACAGACGATAAACATCCGCGGGGATGCGGCGGTCATAAATGATATAGATCACGTCCTCGTGACAAGAATAGACGAAAAGCTCATCTCTGACGACACGTCGTTTGAAGCCAACCTTGTCCTGCCCGACGGCGTCGAGAACATGGACGGCATAACGCACGTCAACGTGTCGATAAAGCATAAGGGCACGGAAAAGCGAAGCCTCATCATACCGATAGACGACAGCTGCGTCGTGAACCCGCAGGGGCTTGCGTACACGCTTTCGCAGAACTCTCTGATGCTGACACTGAGAGGCGATCCCGGCGAGCTCTATCAGGTGTCGCCTGAGAATATCACGGCGAAGGTAGACCTTTCGAGCTATTCAGGGGTGCTGCCCGGACAGTCGGCGACGGTACGCGTGCCGGTCGTCCTGTCGTTCCCGTCGACTGAGACCGTGTATGAGCTCGGCGTATATTACGTTGATGTAACGATAAGCGGAGCTGTCGGCTGAGTATGAGGGGATTTGTAAAAGGCAATATAAAATGGACGGTCATGCCCGAGGCGGACGCCGCGTCCACCTCGGATGTGTGCCTCGGGCTCGGCGTCTCACCCGCGATGGGGCGGCTCTTATGCCGGCGCGGCTGTCGGAATGCCGATGAGGCACGGGCATTTTTGCGTATGGAGAACGCCTCGCTGCACGACCCGTTTCTGCTCCCCGATATGGACTGTGCCGTTGAAAGGATAAGGCGCGCCGTCTCGGAGCGGGAAAGAATACTTATTTTCGGAGATTACGACGCTGACGGCGTTACTTCTGTCAGCGTCCTTTACCTTTATTTATCGGAACTCGGGGCTGACGTCGGATTTTATGTTCCGAAGCGCTCCGAGGGCTACGGAATGACTGTCGACGCTGTCAAAAAGATCGCGGAGGACGGTGCGCGTCTCATAATAACCGTCGACTGCGGCACGACTGCGATCGAGGAGGTAAAGACCGCGCGGCAGCTCGGCGTGGACGTAGTTGTGACCGACCATCACAAATGCACGACGGAGCTTCCGGACGCCGCGGCAGTCGTCAATCCCAAAAGAGAGGACAGCAGATATCCTTTTTCGGGACTTGCCGGCGTCGGTGTTGCATACAAACTCGTATGCGCGCTCGAGTCTCGTATCAGGTGCGGCGGTGACACTGAAAAGGCAACGCTTTCCGTAAGCGGCAGATATATAGACCTTGTGGCGATAGGCACAGTCACGGACGTCATGCCGATGACGGACGAGAACCGCGTCATAGTCAGCTTCGGACTTTCAAGAATATCGGAGATGTCGCGCCCCGGCGTCGCGGCGCTCATGGAGGCGAGCATGTCAGACGGGACGCGCGAGCCGAAAAAAAGGCCGCGCGTGACGTCGGGATACATAGGCTACACGCTCGGTCCGCGCATAAACGCCGCAGGACGGATGAGCGACGCGTCATTGGCGGTGAGGCTTTTTACGACCGATAACAGGGAGGCGGCGGCAGCCCTCGCGCGCGAGCTCTGCTGTCTGAACCTTGAGCGTCAAAGGCTCGAGGCAAAGACTACATCAGAGGCGTGCGCGATGATAAGCGAATGCCCCGATATCTCGCAGGACTCCGTCATCGTGCTTGCGGGCGACGATTGGCATCACGGAGTTATCGGGATAGTCGCCTCGCATATCACGGAAAAATACTCGAAGCCCTCGATAATAATAACTTTTGAAGGCGGAGGTGGCGGTGAACACGATGTCGGAAAAGGATCCGGCAGGAGCGTTTCGGGACTTGATCTCTCGCGCGCGTTCGGGGCGTGCTCGGAGCACCTTTTGAAATTCGGCGGGCACGAGCTTGCCGGCGGTATTTCGCTTGAAAGAGGGCAGCTCGACGGCTTCAGACGCGCTATCAACGAATACGCGCGCGGCATCATGGAAAAATGCGCGCCCGAACCCGAGATAACCGTTGACGACGTGCTCGGCGCCGATGAGATAACTCTCGGATTGGCGGATGAGCTTTTAAAGCTCGAGCCGTTCGGAGAGGGGAACGGTGAGCCGCTCTTCATGACGGAGGGAGTTCGCATTATTTCCGCTGTCGGCGTAGGTGAGGACAAGCATACGAGGCTGACTGTTTGCACGGACGACGGCGGCGGGCTTTGCGCCATGTGCTTCTCGGTGACGGCAAAAGAACTTTCGGCGTCTTCGGGTGACATCGTCGACCTGCTATATAATCTCGATGTGAACGAGTTTCGCGGGACAAGGTCCGTGCGGCTTCTCGTCCGCGGGCTCAGGATAAACGCGGAGCGCGAGGCGGAACTGTACGAGTCGCTCCGTTCGGGGCAAGCCGTGAGGAAAACGGGTTACGAAGCGTTCGTCCCGACAAGGCAGGATTTGGCATCTCTTTACCGCACCGTTGTCGAAATGATAAGGACGGGCGAAAAAAGCCACACTCTTGGTGACGCCGCGGCGGCAGCAGGCATATGCCGGATAAAGGTAAGGCTCGCGCTCGATATATTCTCCGAGCTCGGCATCCTCATGCCGCGCCTCGACGGGGAGACGTTCGAGGCCGCCCTGCCGCCTGAAAAAATGCATGTTGATCTCGATGATTCCGAGCTTTTGACCATGCTGAGAAGGAAATACCTATAAAAGAGTACACGGAAGGCACTTTATGGCAGACGACTTTGTCGAAAATAAAAATACGGAGCAAGCCGAAAATCCGGCAGCGGAAGAAAAACCGGCGGCGGAGAGACCGGTTGCCGACGAGCTGAAGCTCAGTCTCATGACGGAGCTTGCGTCATACGGCAAGCCGTATAATATGAAAAAGATAGCGGACGCATACGAGTACGCAAAGCTGATGCACGAGGGGCAGCGCCGCCGTTCCGGCGAGCCCTATATCGTTCATCCCGTCGCCGTCGCAAAGATCGCGGCGTCGCTCGGACTAGATACGGACGCGATAGTCGCGGCGCTTCTGCACGACACGATAGAGGACTGCGGCGACAAGACGAGCATCGAGGAGATATCCTCCCGCTTCGGTCCGACTGTCGCCGAGCTCGTCGACGGGTTAACGAAGATGGTGAGCATCGACGTCGGCGACAAGCAGTCGCAGCAGGTTGAGAACATACGCAAAATGCTGCTCGCCATGTCGCGGGATATAAGAGTCATATTCATCAAGCTCTGCGACAGGCTCCATAATATGCGTACTCTCGGCGCGAAGGAGGAGTCCAAGCGACGCTCGACGGCGCTTGAAACTATGTACGTTTACGCGCCGCTCGCGCACAGGCTCGGTATCCAGCGCATAAAGCAGGAGCTCGAGCTGCTCGCCCTTTCGTACCTTGATCCTATCGGGTACGCGGAAGTGAGCGACTATATAGACAAGAAATACGGTCAAAACCGCGACTTTATCGAGAACATACAGGACGAGATAGGAAAAAAGCTCTCGGAATACGACATCAACTTCACGCTTGAGGGTCGCGTCAAGACCGTTTTCAGCATCTATAACAAGATGTATAATCAGAAAAAGAGCTTTGACGAGATATACGACTTTTACGCCGTCAGGATAATCGTCGATACGGAGCTCGAGTGCTACACGGCGCTCGGCATCATACACGAGCTCTATAAGTCAATGCCCGGCAGGTTCAAGGACTACATCTCGACGCCGAAGCCGAATATGTATCAGTCGCTGCACACGACGGTCATCGGACGCGACGGCATCCCCTTCGAGGTCCAGATAAGGACGAAGGCGATGCATCAGGTCGCCGAATACGGTATCGCCGCGCACTGGAAGTACAAGTCCGGCGAGCAGTCTAAGGCGGACATAGACAGAAAGCTCCAGTGGATCTCGAAGCTCATCGAGACAGAGGACGAGACGCGCGACCCGGACGAGTTCATGGAGGCGCTGAAAATCGACGTCTACCATGACGAAAAGTTCGTCTTTACGCCGAAGGGGGACCTGATCTCGCTGCCGCAGGACGGCACGATAATAGATTTCGCATACGCGATACATTCCGAGGTCGGGCACCGCATGGTGGGCGCTAAGGTCAACGGCGTGATAACGCCGATAGACAGCTGCCCGCAGAACGGAGAGATAGTAGAGATACTCACCTCGTCGTCGTCAAAGGGACCGAGCCGCGACTGGCTCAAGATAGCGGCGACGAGCGAGGCGAGGGGAAAGATACGCGCGTGGTTCAAAAAAGAGAGGCGCGCCGAGAACATCATAGTCGGAAGAAACGAGGTCGACCGCGAATTCGCGAAGTTTGCCCACGACATCTCCGACGAGAAGAAAAACGAGATCGTCGTCACCGTCGCCAAGCGCATAGGCATACAGACCGCTGACGACCTATACAACACTCTCGGCTACGGCGGCATCCCGATAACGAAGATAGTGCCGAAGCTGAGGGACGAATACGAGCGCGTTCAGAAGACGGAGACGCCGCACGACGCGCCGCTCAAGGTTGAGCAGGTGCAGACGACGACGCGGCGCGTCAAGTCATCGTCCGGCATCGTCGTCGACGGTGTCTCGGGGATGCAGGTCAAGTTTGCGAAATGCTGCAACCCGCTGCCGGGAGATTCCGTTATCGGCTTTATCACAAAAGGGTTCGGCATATCGATACACAAGCGCGACTGCCCAAACGTCACGCACGCGATGACGGCTCCCGGAGCCGACCCGGACCGCTGGGTCTCGGCGCACTGGGACGAGACGGACAAACGTCCCGGCGACCTTTACGAGGCGCTGCTTCAGATATACGCCGTCAACAGCATAACGATAGTCGCGGAGCTTACGGCGATACTCGCCGACATGAAGGTCTCCCTTCTCAGCATCATGACAAAAAAGCAGACGGACGACGAGATAATAATAAATCTGAAAATAGCGTGCAAGGACATGAACCACTACAATTCGATAGTGTCGCGTCTGCGCGGCATAAAGGACGTCGTCAGAATAGCGCGCGGATACAACTGATACCGGCGAAAAAGAGGGGGGCAAGCCTTTGATTGCGATAGTGGAAAGAGTTCATGAGGCATGCGTCTCGGTCGACGGGGTGCGCGTCGGCTCGTGCGGACGCGGGCTCGTGATCGCGCTCGGCGTTGCAGTCGGCGATACCGAGGCGGACGCAAGGACGCTCATTGATAAAATTCTGAAGCTGAGGGTGTTCCGCGACGGAGAGGGAAAGCTCAATCTCTCGGTCAGGGACGTCGGCGGCAGCATACTCGTTATTTCGAATTTCACGCTGCTTGCCGACTGCTACCGCGGGACGCGGCCCGATTATTCGCACGCCGCTCCGCGCGAGGTCTCCCTCCCGCTCTATGAATATTTCATAAACGAGATAAACGCACGCGGCGTTTCAGCCGAGCACGGAATGTTCGGCGCGAGGATGACGGTCGACATGAAAATGGACGGCCCCGTCATAATCCCGCTCGACTCGCACGCGCTGCCGAGAAAATAACGCTCAAAATAAAGAGAAGGGCAACGACAGGATAATGAAGCTGACGATTGATACCGACGGCAAAATCAAAACAAGCGAATATTATTTTCAGACGCTCTGCATGATTTGGTGGCCGGGAGCGAAGTTCGGCGCGGACTCCGAGTCGGACGAGGACTCGCCCGCCGTTCGCTTCGTCATAAGGACGGACGCTGACGGCGTCTCTGCGCGCGCGACCGTCGCCGACAAAACGCGGATGGCGTCAGTTGAGAGGCGCGTCGATTTTGACGGGGTGCGAAGTCCCGTCATGATACTGAAGCTCGCCTCCGGCGCCGCCATGCTCGCCGCGTGCGAGGAATTCATGCACTACACGCCGTCGTGGGGCATCATGACGGGCGTCCGCCCGGCAAAGGTCGCGAGCGACTATCTGCGGCGCGGATTTTCGTCCGCAAAGACGAAGAGCGCGCTGCGTCAGGATTACTTCCTTTATCCGAAAAAGGCCGCGCTCGTAACGGAGATAGCGCAGCTTGAGGCGAGGCTCGCGAGCCCGTATTACAGCGGATATTGCAGCGTATATATCTCGATACCGTTCTGTCCGTCGCGGTGCGCGTACTGCTCTTTCGTCTCGTATACCTCAAAAAAGCTGCTCTCGCTCATCCCCGAATATGTTGACGCGCTCTGCCGCGAGATAGACCTCCGTTTCGCGCTCATCCGTGAGCTCGGGCTGAAGGTCGCGTCTGTATACATAGGCGGCGGCACGCCGACGATACTGACAGAGGAGCAGCTGACGCGCGTTCTCTCTCATATCGTCGCCGGAACTGACGGCGTCAAGATTCGCGAGTTCACGCTCGAGGCGGGCAGACCCGACACGATAACGGCGGGAAAGCTCCGAATCGCAAAGCGGATGGGAGTCAATCGCATAAGCGTGAACACTCAGACGATAAACGACGAGGTGCTCCGCAGCATCGGGCGCTCGCACACGTCGGAGGATTTTTATCACGCGTTCGAAATAGCGGTGAACTCCGGCATCGACTGCATAAATACGGATCTTATCGCGGGGCTTCCGGGGGAGAATTTCATCAGCTTCTCAAAGTCATTTGACAGGGTGATGGAGCTGAGACCGGAAAATATCACCGTACACACGTTTACGGTCAAAAAAGCGGCGGATATATTGAAGCACGGCGCGACGGTATACTCGCGCGTGAATAAAGACGCGGGCAAGAGCGTAGATTATTCTCAGATACGGGCAAAGGAGAACGGTTTTCGTCCGTACTACATTTACAGGCAGAAGAACACCGTCGGAAATTATGAAAACGTCGGCTTTGCGCTCGACGGATACGAGGGGCTTTACAACATCGTCATGATGGAGGAGATACATTCCGTCATATCCGCGGGAGCCGGAGCCGTCAACAGGCTCGTTCTGCCGCGAGATTGCGACGGCAACATCGGCGGCGCCGACGACGAGTCCACGGTCAAGATAAAGCGAATATTCAATCCGAAATATCCGTATGAATATCTTAAGGAGTCAGATGCCGAAAAGAGGGACAAGGCGATACTTGCCGACAACGAGAGAATAAAGGAATTTTACGCCGGTCAAAGCGGACGGCAGGCGTAAATAAGAATAAAACGCAGGAGAAAGGGGGGAGCCATAATGAAGGTGAACGGACAGAGCTGGAAAAACGAAGCCGAGCTTTTTGATCTTATCGCGCAGGCGGAGGCGGATTTTGAAGCGCAGCTCAACTCAGCGTCTTCGCGCGCGATATCTGAGCCCGGGCTCTCCTGCGTGCTGCTTTCGGGTCCGTCCTGCTCCGGAAAAACGACTACGGCAAAAAAGCTCCTTTCCGAGTTTGATGCCGCGGGCAGGACCGCTCACGTCGTGAGCATAGACGACTTCTACAAAAACCGCGAGGACGCCGCGATGAAGGTCTCGGCGAACGGAGAGCTGAAGCCCGATTATGAAACCATCGCATCCATTGATATGGATGAGTTTCTGCGCTTCCGCGACGCGCTTTTCCGCGGCGGCGAGGTCCGCGTACCGATTTTCGATTTCGTCAGCGGCAGGCGTTCCGGGTACAGGACGATAAAGCGCGAGCCGGAAGACCTAATACTTTTCGAGGGGATACAGGCCGTTTATCCCGAGATAACGGGGGCGCTCGACGGACTTTCGACCCTGCGCGTCCACATCAGTGTCGGAGAATCGCTCCTTTCGGGCGGTGTCGTGTTTTTGCCCGAAGAGATACGTCTCATGCGGCGTCTCGTAAGGGACTGCAGGTACCGCTCGGCGCCGCCGGAGCTGACGTTCTATCTTTGGGACGAAGTCCGCGACAACGAGATAAAGAACATCGAGCCGTATACATCGGGCTGCGATATTTTGCTCGACTCGCTGCTTTCATATGAGGTCGGCGTGCTCGCGCCGTATCTGCTTTGTCTGCTCCGGCTCGTGCCGGACGGGAGCGTCTACTCGGGGCGTGCGCGGCACATATCGGAGTCTCTCGGGGCTATACGGGCGATACCGCTTTCAATGGTGCCGAAGGGCTCGGTATTCCGCGAGTTTCTGCACTGAGCGCTGTTGCGGGCAGCAAAAAGGCTGTCGGCGAAAATTTATCATGCTGCCGCACGGCGGCGGAACGGAGAATTTAGTATAATGGGTGAAAAAAAGCCCGCGGCAAAACGCAGCACAAAGCTGTTTTTTTCGGGCGTTCTCGTTTTAACCGTTGCGAATATAGTCAACAAGGCCGTCGGTCTTTTCATGAAGGTGCCGCTTTTGTCCATCGTCGGCGACGAGGGCATGGGGTATTTCAATCAGGCGTACACGGTATATACGGCGCTTTTCATGATATCTACGACGGGACTGCCGACGGCGGTATCGCTTCTTGTCGCCGAGTCGAGGGCGAAGGGCAACGTCAAGGAGACCAAGCGGATCTATAACGTGACGGTGACGCTGTTTTCCGTCATCGGACTTATCGGCACCGTCATAATGATGGCGGGAGCCGGAGCGTTTGCCGACTTGACGCAGTCTCCGAACGCGAAGCTCAGCATCATATTCCTCGGACCGACGATGTTCTTCATCTGCATCTCGAGCGCGCTGCGCGGCTATTTCCAAGGATATCAGCACATGGTGCCGATGGCGGTCTCCGAGTTCATAGAGTCCGTCATGAAGGTCGCGGTCGGCATAATCCTTGCGCTTTGGGCAAAGGGGCAGGGACTCGGCGTCGAATACGTCGCCGCGTATGCAATAATCGGCGTGACGTCGGGCGTTGCACTCGGCTCGATATACCTCCTTCTGTCGAAATGGTTCTTCAAGACGCAGAGATACGACGAGGAGTACTATATCGAAGGGAAGATAGAGGTCGTCCCCTCGAGAAAATCGATCCTCAAGCGTCTTGTCGTCATCGCAGTGCCGATAACGATAAGCGCCTCCATGCTCAGCGTGACCGAGATGATAGATCTCGTCATCCTCATGAACAGGCTCATGTCGATAGGGCATACGGCGCAGACGGCGAACGCCGCATACGGCATTTGGAAAACGAGCGTAGTTCCGCTCTTTGACCTGCCGCCCGTTCTCATATATCCGATATCGTATTCCCTTATCCCCATGATAAGGGCGACGCTTGCGAGAGGGGACGTGAGGCGCACGTCGGTGTATATGCATATGTCGCTTCGCGTCGCCTCTATAATGGCGATACCGTGCGCGCTCGGGATGTCAGTCATGGCACACCCGATAATACGCATGATATTCGGTCGCGCCTCGGCGGACGCCGGAGCCCCGCTCTTGACGATACTCGCGCCGACGATATATTTTCTCTGCCTGCTTTCGGTGTCAAACGCGCTGCTTCAGGCGAACGGATACGAAAGAAAGCCGATAATATCGATGATAGTCGGCGCGCTCATCAAGCTTGTGACGACATACATACTTGTCGGCATCCCCGCGATAGGTATGAACGGGCTACCGATAAGCACGTTCCTCTGCTACCTTGCGGTCTCATCCATAAACATCTTCTTCCTTGTGAAGTATGTGGGGCTGAAGCTCGACTTTGACCGTATGCTTCTGCGCCCGCTTTTGGCGGGGATCGCGTGCGCCGCGTCGGCTTACGGGGTCTACTATTTCACCTCACTGATAGTGGATTACCGCATATCGCTCTTCGGCGGCATCGCGGTTGGAGCCGTCGTATATATCACCGTTGTATTTGCTACGAAGGCGATAAGCATCGATGACCTTATGATGATACCTAAAGCGGAAAAGATACTCCGCTTCATACCCGGACTGAAAAAGAAAACGGAGGACAGGGGATAATGAACGAAAGAGCGGCAAAGCTCTGCGGTCGCGAACAGTACACGTTTGAGGACCTTTGCGAGATAATGGAGATACTTCGCGGCGAGGGCGGCTGCCCATGGGACAGGGAGCAGACGCATGAGTCTATAAGAAACAGCTTTATTGAAGAGACCTACGAAGCCGTCGAGGGAATAGACAACGGCGACATGGCATTACTTAGAGAAGAGCTCGGCGACGTTCTGCTTCAGGTCGTGTTCCACTCCGAGATGGAGCGCGAGCGCGGCGTGTTCGATGTCGGCGACGTCATAACCGACGAATGCAAAAAGCTCATCTCTCGCCACCCGCACATATTCGCGGACGGCAAGGCGGAGACGAGCGCAGACGTGCTCGACGCGTGGGACAAGATAAAGGCGGAGGAGAAGAAGCGCAAAACGACGGGACAGAAGCTCCGCTCGATACCGCCGGCGCTGCCGGCGCTCATGAGGGCGGACAAGCTCGGCGTCATCTCGAAAAAGGCGGGGTTTGATTTTCCGACTGCAGAGGACGCGTTTTCCAAAATAACCGAGGAGACCGAAGAGGTCGAAGAGGCGCTGTCGTCCGGCGACGGAGAAGCACTATATGAAGAGATAGGCGACCTTCTGCTCGCAGTCGTAAATACTGCGCGCCTCTGCGGGATAGACGCGGAGTGGGCGCTCTCGTCCGCGTGCGACAAATACTGCTCGCGCTACGAAAGGCTCGAGGCGGAACTTGCGGCGCGCGGTCTTTCATCCGAAAGCCTCGGCATGGACGAGCTCGATAAAGTTTGGGATGAGATAAAGCATGCGCCCGACAAAAGAGAAAAAACGGAATAAATTTGTGCAAAAACTTCCGAAATTCTATTGCAATGTGGGAAACCCTATGATATAATATGAAAAGAATTACGACAAAAACGAAAGGAAAAGCAAAATGAACAAGAATCAGCTTGTAAACGAAGTCGCGGCAAAGGCGAACATCAAGAAAAAGGACGCCGAGGCTGCCGTGTCTGCTGTATTCGACTGCATCGCAGACGCGCTTGCAAAGGACGACAAGGTTCAGGTCGTCGGCTTTGGCACGTTCAAGGTGAAGCACAGAGAAGCTCATGAGGGCAGGAACCCCGCAACGGGCGCCAGCATCAAGATCGCAGCATCGAACAGCCCCGTTTTCACAGCAGGCCAGACTCTCAAGAAAAAGGTCAACTGAGTTTTATTACAAGAGCATAATCAAATAACGTCTGATGGCGGTATCCCGTTTGGGGTGCCGCCGTCAGTGCGTTTTAGGGGAAATATGCCATAATCCGACCTCGTTCTATCGGTTTCGGTGTCGGAAAATGGGACATAAAAGAGAACGGAATGAGACTTGACAAATTTCTGAAGGTGTCAAGGATAATAAAGCGGCGCACGGTGGCAAACAACGCGTGCGACGCCGACCACGTCAACGTCAACGGCAGGCGCGCCAAGGCGTCCTATGACGTAAAGGTCGGAGACATCCTTGAGATAACCTTCGGCACGAAAACGCTTCGCGTCAGGGTGCGCGAGGTAAAGGAAAACGTCGGCAAGGCAGACGCCGACTCGATGTACGAAGTCATCGAATAAAATCCCGCGGCAGCGTTCCGCTAGTCATAATCCGTCCATACGGCAGCATATATTAGCACAGATGAGAAAAGCGCAGTTGTGCTGAAAGAAGAAAAAAGAAAGCTGGTATGTGCCGAGATGGAAGAAGAACGCAAAACACACGGGTTCAGCGTATGCGAAAGGCGCGCTGCGGTGCTCACCGGGATACTCTCGATAGAGGGATTCGATGAGGAAAACATAATAATGAAAACGACGGACGAGGACGGCATCTCGATCCAGGGGCATGGGCTTCATGTAGACAAGTTCGACTCCGAAACGGGAGATATGACAGTCAGCGGCATGCTCGACGCGGTCGTTTACTACGACGTAAAGCACAAGCGGTCCGGCTGGCGCTCGCAGAAGCGGGGGCAGTAGCTTGGAGGTCTCGATAGCGGAGCACGCGGCGCTGCTCGCATACTCCGTAGTCGTCGGTCTTCTGCTCGGCGCGCTCTACGACCTGTTCCGCCTCACGAGGACATTCCTCGGGATCGGGATAGATTACAGAGAGAAAAAACTGCTCGCCGAGCTTTCGCCCCCGATAATAGGGAAGAGAGAGCAAAGGCGCGGACATGCGCTTGGGCGCGCCGCCGGTTACGCTGCCGTGTTCGTCTTTGATATCGTATATATGGCGGCTGCCACGGCGGTGACGGTGATATTCGTTTATCACGCGCACAGCGGCACCCCGCGCGGGTTCGCCCTCATCGGCGAGGCGGCAGGATTTTTCGTATATATGAAAACGGCGGGGAAGCTAACCTCGGAGCTTGCGGCGTACATATTCTTTTTGGTGGATACCGCTGTGAGATATGTGATCTTCTTCACCGTGACGCCGATCAGGGCGCTGCTCGTAAGGGCGGCGCGGCTGACAGCGAAGCTCTATAAGATAACGGTTCTCAAGTCATGTCGCCGAGCGGCAAAAAAGCGCTCTGACAAAAGGACTTCGCATTACATAAACAAGGAATTACAAAAAACGCTCTCGGCGATTGCGGACGCGGTCGCAGGCGGAGCCGATACGGAGATAAAAGATGTTTGAAACGATAACGGACAATATTTTCTTCAAGATAATGATGGCAATGGTCGCCGTGTTCTGCATAATGACGCTCCTCTCGTCAAACGCCGAGAGAGACGAGCTGCGCGCAAAACAGGAAAAGCTCGAAGAGGTCATAGCGGGATACAACGAAGAGATACTTTCACTTGAAAACGACCTTGAAGCTCCGTTCGACGACGCTTACGTCATGAAGGTTGCGAGAAAGAAGCTCAATATGCGTATGCCCGACGAGATCGTATACTACACTAATATATCGGAAAAATGACCGTGAAGAAAAAGCGCCCCGACGAGGATAAAATCGTCGGGGCGTTTTCTGTTCTATATGGGCAGAAATTTCGATCAACCGTCTTTACAGGCAGTAGATTTCTTCACATTTGTGTGGTACAATGATAAATGTCGAGCAGGCGACCGTTCGACAAATCGGAATTTTACAGAGCCGAGGGGACAGTTATGTACAGGGAACTGATTTTAGAATTAACGCAAGACAATGAATTTGTAAAAATACAACCGCCTTGCCCCGAATATGAGATAGACAACGCCGAAAAAGCAGTCGGCTATCCCTTTCCGAAAGAGCTGAGGGCATTGCTTGGGGAATTAAACGGCGACAAATATCTTCTTTTGTCTGCAAAAGAGATTGTTGATCAAGCTCGACTCAACAGAGAATTTCAAGAAACGTACAGCGACGAAGACTTTGCAAAAGAGCTTGATAAGTTTATATTCTTTGCAACAAACGGCTGCGGGGATTACTATTGCTATCATGCCGACTCCGACGGAATTATTGATGAAACCGCTATCTATATTTGGGAGCACGAAGAGTTTTGTTGGAAACAGGCAGCCGCAAACATGGCGGAGCTTATCACTCTATATTATAATGACAAAATTTAACGGGCATATAAATTCCAGTTTGCCGACAAGCGGAACAGAGTGACAACTTGCTGCTCAAGGAGATATGGGCATGGTCTATTATGATAAAAACGGAATTGTAATTCGTGATTTGCAAAAGAGCGACGCCACAATCATTACAGATGAAGAAATCGCGCAGGGCTGGGATGCGACAATAGACAAATACGAAATGCGGCTGAAGCATCAGGCAGAGGGCAAATCCGTCGCATTGGTTGCCGAATGTAACGGCAGCATTGCAGGGTATATAAACGTTTATCCCGATGCCAAGAGCGGTGCGTTCGCAAATCGGGGCTATGCGGAGATCGTTGATTTCGCCGTTTTGGAAAAATACAGGTGCCGAGGAATCGGCAGCAAGCTCATGGATATTGCGGAACAGATCGCGTTCTCTTATTCGGACGTGATATATCTCGGAGTGGGACTGCACAGCGGATACGGAAGCGCACAGAGAATGTATATCAAGCGCGGATACATCCCGGACGGCAGCGGCGTTTGGTTTAAAGATCAGATCTGTGAGCCGTACAGTGATTGCCGCAATGACGATGATCTTGTACTGTATTTATCGAAACATATATAGTCAATTTCCGTTTGCAGAGACGCTGCAAAATCCGTTAGGAACTAAATGGTGCACAGATATAGTCTTTAGACCGTGTATCTGTGCGCGAGCGCAAAAATTGCAGGACGATATTCTTATAGCAAAGGACGGGGGCAAAATGCCGGCATCTTGCCGGCATTTTGCCTCCCGTCCTTTTAATTTAAATATGCCGTTTTTTCGCCGCACGACCTTTTCGCGGGCGGGTTTTTATTGCTGTTCGTCGTTTCCTATGTAGTGCGTTCTTATGAGCTCGAGCAGCCTTGCAAGTCCTGCCGCCGAGAGGCGGGAGTCCCCGGCGTCACAGTCGACGCGAAGATATCCGTCAGACGCGGAAAAAGACGACGCGGCGTCGAGATAGTATACGCCGGCGGCCTCGGCTGCGGAGAGGATGCGCGCGTTATAGGGTTCGACGTCGGAAAGGGAGAGCCCGGAATTGTTCGAGCCGGGGAGAAGGGAGAGACAGATAACAACGGTATTAGGCGACGCCGACTTTATTTTTTGGAGCAGCGCGAGATACGACGCTGAGAAATCCTCGAGAGGCATAGGAGTGCCGGATTTTTTCAGGTCCTCGGCACCGAGGGAGAGGAGCAGATACTCGGGCAGCTTTTTCGAGCAGAACGCCTCGACAGACATGACGCCACCGAGATCGGGGGCAAAAACAAGAGGCTCGTCAGAGCCGAGGAACAGAGAGCCGCCCTGTCCCGTGACGACGTTTTTAGTCGAGCGCCCGTCCGTCAGCATTCCGAGGGATTTCAGCCCGTATATCGTGCTGTCGCAGACAAACGTAAATTTGTCCGTATATTTTGTGCCCATATCGAGCGTCTGCGGCAGGGAAACGACGGGACCCGACGCTGTTCCCGTATCGTCGGGCGGCGCTGTCGTTTCGCCTTCGTCGCCGTTGTTTCCGGCGTTTATATCGATTATGACGGTGCTAAGCGGCTCGCGCGCGGTCTCCGAGACAGACTCCGTTATGCTTTCGTCGGAGGTGCCGGAGCCTTCTCCACCGCCGCGCCTGCCGCATGATACGAGGGCGGCAGACGATATGACCGACGATGCCGCGAGCAGAAGCGCCGTGCGTTCTATCAAAACGGCACGTTTTTTTTCTCTGTTTGATTTCATATGCTTCAAAGCTTGCTGTATATGGAGCTGTAATCCGATTTTTCGATTTTCTTTTTTCGTGACGCGGACCTGACCGCAGCCGTGCCGGCAAAGACGGCGGCGTAAATTACCGAATATACGAGAAGAAGGATGATCGTCAGGCTGCCGCCGGGTCTGTTTTCCGACGTGCTGATGAAAAGAATATAGAATGCCGCAGCCGTTGTGACATAGTGGAGCGCCACGCGCAGGACGGGGTGCAGTTTTTTGACGGAAAGCAGCATATTTGCGGCGCAGAACACAAACGAGAGCGCAAGAACAATTAGAATTGTACGCAGCGTCGGTATCATGTCTTTGTGTTCCGCGACAAGCACGGTTCCGATGATATAGAGGGCGAGCGTGACAACGGTGAAGCAAAGCGACGTCGGATATATGAGCCGTTCGAGTATCGCCCGAAACACGCTCTTCAATTTATTTTTCATGGATATATGCTCCGATTGAAAATGAGGTCTTTCTTTTTAATATACCATATCATGAAGTTTTTTTCAAGCCGTGAGCATTATTTTAATGAAAATCGGTGTCGGCGGTCAGTCCGGGATGTCGGGATATGTGTAATATACCTCGGATACGCGCTCGCCGCGCAGCTCGTCGTAGTGCGTCGCCGCGCGCCGCGTGGACAGAAACTTCGTCAGCTCATACATGTCTATCCATATTTGGTTCCAGCCGTCCTTTTGCGACGGGTCAAAAATTATCTCGAGCCCGAAGTGAAGGTGAGGCGTCGTTATATTGTTTACGTCCTCGCGCCTGCTGTAGCCCGTCATGCCGAGATATCCGATGACCTCGCCCGCCATGACGGTCTTGCCCTCGTACAGCTCGGCGTAAGGATGTCCTCGGCGCAGGTGGGCGTAATAGTAATACCGCTTCCCGTCGAAGCTGCGTATGCCGCATCTCCATCCGCCGTACATATTCCATCCGAGCGCCTCGACGTATCCGCTCTCGACCGCGACTATCGGCGTGCCGACAGAGCCCATCATGTCGTGCCCGAGATGAGGGCGGCGGTAGCCGAACGAACGGGCAGCGCCGAAGTCGTCAAAATCTGAATAATAGTATCCGCGCGCGAAAGGAGAGAAAGCGCGGACGCCGTATCCGTCCGTGAGCGTGACCTCGCCGGACGGTGTCGTTTCCGTCTTTGTATACTCGCCGAGCATGCCTCCGAGCACGGCGCCGTATGCCTCGACATAGTAGGAATAGAGCTTCACGTTCCCTGTGATATCCTCCGCCGCCTCGCCGCTTTTCAGGCGCTCGGCGAACGCGTCCGTATCCGCTTTCTTATATTTTGAGAAGTCGCCTCCGTATTTCGTCCCGAGCAGAGCGAGAAGCGTTATCCAGCTTACGGGAGTGTCCGTACCGTGTGTTTCATAGTCAATGCGTGCGGCGTCCTCCATCGCCCGCGCCGTTACCGTGAAGTCGAGCCATTTTATATAGTTTTCCCGCGGAGCAGCTTCATCCTCTTCGACGGCGCGGCAGGGCGTGAGAAGAAGGGAGGCGAGCAGCGCGCAGCATATTGTTGTCTTAAATATCTTCATATTTCATATTTTTCGAAAAACCGCGCGATACGATACGGGGCGCGGAGCAAAAAATCATGTCAGAAATGAGAGACGCATCCGTCTTTCGTCTACTAAATCGGAGCAATATTTGATGTATTCGTTGACTTTTCTTTACCTCTCCGCTATAATATAAAATGAAATATTATGAAAGTCATGCAGGACCGACATTTTTATGACAAGACACGAAATGAGAGAAGCGGTGATAGCGCTTTTGTTTGAGCGCGACAGCAGAAGAGACGAGGAGACCGACGAGGTTTATGTGAAATCGCTCTCACTGCGCGGAGCCGAGGAAAACGAATATATACGCGACGCGTATTTCGGCGTTTGGGACAACGCGGAGAAGATAGACGAGGCGATAAGAAGCTCGGCGAAGGATTGGAGCCTTGAGCGGATGTCGCGCGTGACGCTCGCGATACTGAGGCTCGCCGTATACGAGCTTTATTTCCTGCGCGGGATACCAGTCGGCGTCACGATAAACGAGGCGGTCGAGCTTGCGAAGCGGTACGACGACGAGGCGGCGCCCGCGTTTATAAACGGGATTTTGAGCAAGGTGGCGGCAGACCCGTCGATAGAAAAGGACGTCGTGCCGCGCGGCGGGAGATGAAAAACGGAGTGATCGCGCTCGGAATAGATACGAGCAATTATACGACGTCCGCCGCCGTCGTCGTTGACGGAGAAGTCATATCGAACAGGAAGCTGCCGCTCCCGGTCAAAAAAGGGGAGCGCGGGCTAAGGCAGAGCGACGCCGTCTTCGCGCACACAAAAAATCTGCCGGAGATAATGGAGCTCATCCGTGCCGACCTCGGCGGAAGTGTCCCTGATGCCATAGGTTATTCGGGCTCGCCGAGGGTGGGCGAGGGCTCGTACATGCCGTGCTTTCTTTCGGGGCGCGCGGCGGCGCATGCCGCGTCAGCCGTATCGGGTGCGCGCCTGTTTTGCTTTTCGCATCAGGAGGGGCATATCGCGGCGGCGCTTTATTCCGCAAAAAAGACGGAGCTTCTCGACGGCACATCGCCGCTCGCCGCGTTCCACGTTTCCGGCGGAACGACCGACATTCTTTTAGTCACGCCGTCCTGTGCGGGAATGATAATCGCGCGCGTCGGCGGGACTACGGATCTTAACGCCGGTCAGCTCATAGACAGAATAGGCGTACTTATGGGGGAGAGCTTCCCGTGCGGGGCGGCGCTCGAAGCGCTCTCGGACGGGATGCCGGAAACGCGCGGCATCAGGGTCTCGGTCAAAGGTCTCGACTGCTCGCTCTCGGGTGCTGAGAACCGAGCCTCAGAGCTTTGGGCAAGGACGGCGGATCGCGCCGTCACATCGGCGTTCACGCTCGATTATGTCGCAAAGACGCTCGACAAACTGACGGACGCGCTCCGCGCGTCGTATCCCGGGATACCGGTCATATACGCCGGCGGCGTCATGAGCTGCGGACGGATGAGAGGCGTCCTCGGAAAAAGGGACGGGGTATATTTTTCGGAACCGGTGTTTTCCGCCGACAACGCGGCGGGATGCGCGCTTTTGACATACAGAGCTTTCGTAAAGGAGGCAAAAACGGTATGAATAACTTCGGCTTCTCCGAAGGGGCGGCGGAAATGACGGTAACGGAGCTGAACGAGCTCGTCAAAAGGACGTTTGACGGCAATCCGGCGTTCGGCAGCGTATACGTCAAGGGAGAGATATCGAACTTCAAGAATCACAGAAGCACCGGCACTTACTATTTTTCGCTCAAGGACGAGACGGGCAGCGTGAACGCCGTCATGTTCCGTTCATACGCCTCGCGGCTTGCGTTTGAGCCGGAGGACGGAATGAAGGTCATCGTCCACGGGCGGGTGACGGTATATGTCAGAAGCGGCGCATATCAGATATATGCGGATATGATACAGCCGGACGGCGTCGGCGCGATGTACGTCGCGCTCGAACAGCTCAAAAAAAGGCTGTATGCCGAGGGCGTCATATCGCCGGACAGAAAGCGCCCGCTGCCGAAGATACCGATGCGGGTCGGCGTCATAACCTCGCCGAGCGGCGCCGCCGTGCGGGACATAATCCGCGTCGCGGGGGACAGGTTCCCGATGACGAAGATAATAATTTATCCGTCGCTAGTCCAGGGACCGGACGCGCCGCCTCAGCTCACAGCCGGCGTCAATTACTTCAGCAGCACGCGCACGGTCGACGTAATTATAATAGGGCGCGGCGGAGGCTCCGTCGAGGACCTTTGGGCGTTCAACGACGAGGAGCTGGCAAGGGCGGTCGCCGCGTCGGCGGTGCCCGTCGTCTCTGCCGTCGGTCATGAAATAAACAGCACCGTATGCGACCTTGTCGCGGACGTGTCCGTTCCGACGCCGACAGCGGCGGCGGAGAAGGTCTTTCCCGAGGAGAGGGAGCTGCGGCAGAAGATAGAGAACATCACGACGCACAACAAAAAAACGCTCGCGGAGCTCGCCGCCAAAAAGCGGCGCGAGCTCGAGTCGCTGGCGACGCGCCGCTGCCTTACCGACCCTTATGCGATACTCGGCGAAAAGCGGATGACGGCGGAGCGCCTGACAGACAGGCTCACCTCGGCTGCAAAAGCGAAGCTGGGAGCTGAGCGGCTGACGCTTTCGGGCGCTGCGGCTAAGCTCGACGCGCTGAACCCGCTCTCCGTGCTCTCGCGCGGATATTTCGCCGTTTACGGCGGAGGCGGGGGCGTCGTGAAAAGCGTCTCGGACGCGAAGGTCGGAGACGAGCTGACGATGCGCGCCGCCGACGGCGAGATCTCGGCAGAGGTGAAAAAGATCAAAAAATACGGCGTCAAGGAATAACGGAGGAATATGGATATGGAAGAAGAGAAAATGAGTTTTGAGGCGGCGATAGCACGTCTTGAAGAAATAGTCCGCGCGCTCGACTCCGGCTCAACGCCGCTCGACACCGCGCTTTCGCTCTTCAAAGAGGGGGTCGGCCTTGTCAAGCTGTGCAACGAAAGGCTCGACGGCGCGGAACAGCAGATAAAGGAGCTCGTCATCTCCCCGGATGGCTCCGCCGTGGAAACGGATTTCAGTGCGAACAAATGAGCAGCGGCGAAAGGTAAACGGTCAAAGACGTGACAGAATTGAAAGACAACGGCGAACAGATCGGAAAAGAAAAAATAGTTGATATCGACATTGACGGCGCGCTTTCATCTGAAGATGGGCTGCCGGAGGACGAGGTCGTAAAAGGCGAAAGACCGCGCGGGCGGCTCATGGAGCTTCTCACCGAGAACTCAGAGCTCATAGAAAACGCCCTTAACGAGCTTTTGCCGTCGGGAGAGGCGACGCACGGCGTCATATACGACGTGATGCGCTATTCGACGCTCGGCGGAGGAAAGCGGGTGCGCCCGTTTCTGACGCTCGAGCTCTGCCGCATGCTCGGCGGAGACGTCAGGGCGGCGATACCGTACGCGTGCGCCGTAGAATGCGTCCACACATATTCGCTCATACACGACGACCTGCCCGCGATGGACAACGACAGCGAACGCAGAGGCAAGCCGTCCGCGCACATAGCGTTCGGAGAGGCGAACGCGCTTCTCGCCGGAGACGCGCTTCTGACATATGCGTTCGCGCTCGCGGCGGAGAACCCGTTCGCGGACGCGAAGAGAAACGTCCGCGCCGTATCGGCGCTCGCGAATTCGGCGGGCTTTGACGGGATGATAGGCGGTCAGGTCTGCGACCTTCTTTACGAGGGGCAGAAGATAGAGCTTGACCGTGTGTTTGACACCGAACGGAAGAAGACGGGCGAGCTCATCGCCGCCGCGTGCACGCTCGGCATTATAGCCGCGGACGCGAAAGGGCATATCTCCGAGGACGTTTTTGCCGCGGCGAGAAGATACGCGTACAGCATGGGGCTCGCGTTCCAGATAGTGGACGACATACTCGACGCCGAAGAGGCGGGCGGCGACGGCGCGGACGAGACGTCCGTCGTCAACATAGTCGGCATCGACGAGGCGGAGAGGCTCGCGTCGATGCTGACGGGAGAAGCCGTCAAGGCGGCGGGCGAGCTCCCGAACGGGGGCGTCCTTTCGGAGCTCGCGCTTTATCTAAGAAACAGAAAATCGTAAAAATGAGGCTCGACTCGTATCTTTTTTCGGTCGGTCTTGCGTCAAGCAGGACGAACGCGCGGTTTTTGATAAAAGAAGGCGCGGTCACGGTCGACGGCGTGCGGGACGTCAAGCCCTCGTTTGAGATAGACGAGAGCGCGCCGCCGAAGATAGAGGTCGGCGAGGTCTGTCCCTTCGTCAGCGTCGGCGGAATGAAGCTGGCGTCCGCGCTCGAACGCTTCGGCATCTCTCCCGCGGGGCTTGTCTCTCTTGACATTGGTTCCTCGACCGGCGGATTTACCGACTGCCTTTTGCAGAAAGGTGCTGTAAAGGTTTACGCCGTCGATTCCGGCACGTCTCAGCTCCACCCGAAGCTGAGGGAGGACGCGCGCGTCGTCGTTATGGAAAACACGAACGCGAGGTATCTGTCACGGAATGAAATAGAGGACGAGATATCGCTTGCCGTCTGCGACGTGTCTTTTATCTCGCAGACGCTTATACTGCCGTCGGTCTCGGCGCTGCTCGGCGAGGGTGGGACGTTCGTCACGCTGATAAAGCCGCAGTTCGAGCTCGACCCCGCGCGGCTTTCGAAAGGCCGCGGCATCGTGTCGTCTCCGCGCGACAGGGCGGACGCGATAATATCCGTCATGGACGCCGCCGAAAGAGAGGGGCTTTATATGCGCGGCATCGCGGTGTCTCCTGTTTCGGGCGGCGCAGTCAACGACGCGAAGCGGCGTGCGCGCGGAAACCGCGAGTATCTCGCCGTATTCGACAGGGACGGGAAAAAGACTTTTTGCGAAAAGGACATAAGAGAATTTACAGCGAATGAAAACAGTGTCGATATTGCCGTTAGGCATAAAGAATAATAACGACGAGAGGCTTTTGTCCATAATCTCCATATGCCGAGATTGCGGATACGAGGCGGCGATACCGCAAGGGCTCGCCTGTCCCGATGGGCAGGACGTAATTGTGACGGACGGCGTCCCCGACGACGCGTATCTTGTCATCTCCCTCGGAGGCGACGGTTCCGTGCTTTACGCCGCGGAGAGGGCGAGGAAAAGCGGCGCTCCCGTGCTCGGGGTGAATACGGGCAAGGTCGGGTATCTTGCCGAGTTGTCCGACGCGGAGCTCGGGCGGCTTTATCCGATTTTGACCGAGGGATTTTCCGTTGAAGAGCGCATGATGATAGAGGCAGAGGTGACGCTCGACGGAAAAACAGTGCTCAGGACGGAGCCCGCGCTGAACGACATCGTCATATCAAAGACGTCTGTCTCAAAAATCGCGTCTGTGGAGCTTTTCTGCGGAGGGGACGACGCCGGGAAATTCGACGCGGACGGCGTTATTTTCGCAACGCCGACGGGCTCGACGGCGTATTCGATGTCGGCGGGCGGACCGCTCATAGACCCGTCGCTAGAGTGCATATGCGTGACGCCGATTTGCCCCCATTCCGTTATGGCGCGCCCGTCCGTATACGCGGCGGACAGCCTAATCGACTGCCGCGCCGGGGATTGGCGCGAGGGCGGGCTTCTGCTCGTGCGCGACGGGACGGAGGCGGTCGAGCTGCCTCACGGCGCGCTGATAACGGTCGGAAAATCAAAGGAGAAAACGAAGCTCGTCCGCGTCAGAGGCGGCGGATTTACGGGAGTTTTCCGCAGCAAGATGACGGGAAGATAAAAATAAAGGTGGTGTACCCGAAGTGAAGGGAAAGCGGCAGGAAAGGATACTTGAGCTAATACAAAAGTATGACATAGAGACGCAGGACGACCTGATAGAAAAGCTGCGGCTCGAGGGTTGCGAGGCGACGCAGGCGACGATCTCTCGCGACATTCGCGACCTGAAGCTGACAAAGATGCCGACGGGAGCGGGAACTTACAAATACGTACGACCGCAGTCCGGCGGCGGGCTTAATATGGAAAAGCTCAACATACCGATACTTTCGTCCGTCAGGAGCGCGGACTACGCCGGAAACATAATCGTCATAAAGACGATACCGTCGATGGCGTCTGCGATCGCGGCGGGTATCGACGGCATGGAGATGAGAGAGGTGCTCGGCTGCGTCGCGGGCGACGACTGCGTCATCGTGATCGCGAGGACCGAGGATGACGCTTCCGCCATCTGCAACAGGATGCGGGAGCTCATCAGGCTTTCATAAGACGGAAAAGATGCTTAGATCACTCCATATTGAAAACGTCGCCGTGATAAAGTCGCTCGAGCTCACGTTCGGCGAGGGCTTCACGGTGCTGACGGGACGGACGGGCGCAGGAAAATCAGTCATAATTGACTCGCTCTCAATGGTAATGGGGGCGAAGGCGTCGCCACAGCTTATAAGAACTGGCGAGGATAAGGCGACCGTCACGGCGCTGTTCACGGATATAGACGAGGCGTCGGCGGAGGCGCTCGCCGCCGCGGGCGTCACCGTTTCGGACGGGGAGCTCGAAGCGGAGCGCACCGTTGCGTCCGACGGAAAGAGCACCGCAAAGATAAACGGCAGGAACATCTCGCAGGCGGCTCTGCGCCGCGCGGCGGCAGTTCTTCTGTCGATAAACGGGCAGAGCGAGAGCCTTTCGCTCAAAACGACGGAGGCGCAGCTCGCGCTCATCGACTCATACGCGGGAAACGAAGCGAAAGCGGACGCGTATTCCGCGGCATATGCCGCTTATACCGAGGCAAAGGCGAACGCCGAGGCGATAGAAAAGCTCTCGCGCGAGGGGGCTTTGGCGGCGGACCTTCTTTCGTATCAGGTCAAGGAGATAGATTCCGCGAAGCTGCAGGAGGGCGAGGAAGAGGAGCTCAAAATGGAGCAGGCCCGCCTCCGCTCGGGAGAAAAGATAACGAAGCTCGCGAGCTTCGTTTACCGCGCCGCATATCAGAACGAAAAGGGCACGTCCGCGTCTTATCTTACGGAGCGCGCGGCGTCCGCACTCGAGCAGCTTGCTGAGTATTCGTCAAGCGCGGGCGAGGACGCCGAAAAGCTGCGCGCGATATCGTATGAGCTCGAGGACATAGCGCGGCGGACATACGATGATTTCGACCTCGGCGGCAGCGACGACCGAGACCCGGCGGCGCGCCTTTCGGAGATAGACGACAGGCTCGACACGATAAGGCGGCTCGAACGAAAGTACGGAGCCGACATAAGCGCGGTGCTCGCGCACAGGGCGGAGGCCGCGGGAAAGCTCGACGCGATAGAGAACAACGAGGAGCGGCAGCTCGAGGCGAACGCAAGGCTCGCGGCTTCAAAGATCGAGGCGGAGGCGCGCGGCGCGGAGCTGTCGCTCGCGAGAAAAAATGCCGCCGAGAGAATGACGGACGAGGTCTGCTCCGTGCTTGCGGAACTCGATATGCCGAAAGTAAGGACAGAGGTGCGCTTTACGGACTGCGGGCTTTCTCCTCACGGGACGGAGGACGCCGAGATATTCATCTCCGCGAACGCGGGCGAGGACGTAAGACCGCTCTCGCTCGCCGCGAGCGGCGGCGAGCTCTCGCGCATCATGCTCGCGATAAAGAGCGTCCTTCGCGAGAGACACGGTGAGGGCACCGTCGTTTACGACGAGATAGACACGGGCGTTTCCGGCTCGACGTCGGGCAAGATAGGCTGGCGCCTGCGCCGCGGGGCGCGTGGAACGCAGATAATCTGCGTCACCCACTCGGCGCAGATAGCGGCGCTCGCGGACACGCATCTTCTGATCGAAAAAGAGGAGCGGGACGGCAGGACCGAAACGCACGTCACGGAGCTTTCGGGTGAGGCGAGAATAGACGAGATAGCCCGCATAATAGGCGGGATAAACGTGACGGAAACACAGAAAAAAGCGGCGCGCGAGCTTATCGCGGAGGGCGCAGCAGACTATAAGAACTAAAAACAAAAAAGAGGAGACATTTGCCGAATGGGCATTTACGAGGAACTGAAGGCGCGCGGACTTATAGCGCAGGTCACAAACGAAGAAGAAATAAGAAAAATGGTGAATTCGGGCAAGGCGAAATTCTACATCGGTTTCGACTGCACCGCCGACAGCCTGACTGCAGGCCATTTCATGGCGCTTACGCTCATGAAGCGCCTTCAGGACGCCGGAAACGAGCCCGTCGCGCTTATAGGCGGCGGGACGACGATGATAGGCGACCCCTCCGGCAGGAGCGATATGCGCCGTATGCTCACGAAAGAGGACATAGACCACAACGCCGAGTGCTTCCGCCGTCAGATGGAGCGGTTCATAGAGTTCGGACCCGGCAAGGCGACGATGGTGAATAACGCCGACTGGCTCTTGTCCCTCAACTATATCGAGCTTCTGCGCGAAGTCGGCGCGTGCTTCTCGGTGAACAACATGCTCCGCGCCGAATGCTACCGCCAGAGGATGGAGAAGGGGCTTTCGTTCCTCGAATTCAACTACATGATAATGCAGTCCTACGATTTCTACTATCTCTACAAGAATTACGGCTGCAACATGCAGTTCGGCGGGGACGACCAGTGGTCTAATATGCTCGGCGGCACCGAGCTCATCCGCCGCAAGCTCGGAGAGGACGCGCACGCGATGACGATAACGCTGCTGACGGATTCTCAGGGCAACAAGATGGGCAAAACGGCGGGCAACGCCGTTTGGCTCGACCCGAACAAGACGAGCCCGTTCGACTTCTATCAGTACTGGCGCAACGTCGCCGACGCGGACGTTTTGAAATGCATCCGTATGCTCACGTTCCTGCCTCTCGAGGAGATAGACGCGATGAGCGGCTGGGAAGGCTCCGAGCTCAACCGCGCGAAAGAGATACTCGCATATGAGCTGACAAAGCTCGTGCACGGCGAGGAGGAGGCGGCGCGCGCGCAGGCGGCGGCAAGGTCTTTCTTCGGCGGCGAGGGAGAGTCGCAGAACATACCGACGACGGAGCTTTCCGATGAGGATTTCACGGACGGGGAGATAGGCATACTCGATATGATGATAAAGGGCGGGCTCGCGCCGTCAAAGCGCGAGGGGCGCACCCTTATCGGACAGGGCGGCGTTCTCCTTGACGGAGAAAAGGTGACGGACCCCGCGATGACGCTGACGAAAGAGGCGGTCGCGTCGGGCGTCGTTATCAAAAAGGGAAAGAAAACATATCATAGATATACGGTCAGATGAAAAAGGTTTACGACGTTGTCCTGTTCGACGCGGACGGCACGCTCTATGATTTCGACACTTCGGAGGCAAACGCCGTCAGCGAGGTTTTGGCATCGGTCGGTCTTCCGACGGATAAAGACACTATTTCGCTCTATCACGACATAAACGACGCAGAATGGCGCGCGCTCGAACGCGGTGAGACTACGCGCGAGAAGCTGAAGGTGGATAGATTTCGAAAGCTCATCGAGGCGCTGTCGCGCCGCGGCGTGCGCGCCGCAGACACGGCGGACGCAAACGTCATAAACGTCATGTGCATGCGGTATGTGGAGGCGCTGTCGCGCCAGTGCATACTCTTTCCCGATGCCGAGGATGTGTGCCGTGAGCTTTCGTCCCGCGCGTCGCTCTATATCATAACGAACGGCATCACGCGCGTGCAGCGCGGCAGGTTTGCGCGCTCGCCGATAACGAAGTATTTCGACGACGTGTTCATCTCAGAGGCGATGGGCGCCGTCAAGCCGGAGAGGCGGTATTTCGAGCTCGTCTTTGAGGCGATAGGGATGTCAAAAGATGAGGCGAGGGCGCGCGCCCTCGTCGTCGGCGACTCGCCGACGAGCGATATTGCCGGCGCATCCGCGTTCGGGCTCGACTCATGCTTTATCGACAGGGCGGGCAAGGGACCGGGCGCGTCATGTCCGACCTATACGATACGCTCGCTTTACGAGCTGTTCGACATATGTCCGCCGCGGTGCGGCGGCACGGAGGAAAACGCTTGACAGGTCTTAAAACGGAAGAGCTGCTCTCGTTTATAGGGGGCGGCAGCTATGAATATACTCTCGACGCACCCGCATCGGAGCTGACGAGCTTCAGGACGGGCGGAAAAGTCGCGGTCGTAGTCTATCCGAAAAACAAAGGGGCGCTCTGCGCCCTTTTGCGGTTTCTTTCGGAGCGTGACGCCAAACATATAACGCTCGGCTGCGGTACGAACGTGCTCGCTCCGGACGAGGGTTACGACGGGGTGTTCGTGATGACGCAGAGGATGACGGGTATATCGCTTGACGGCAGCGTCATGACTGCCGAGTGCGGGCGAGGCGTTACGTCGTGCGCGTCCGCGGCACAGAAGGCAGGGCTTTCGGGGGTTGAGTTCGCATACGGAATTCCCGGCAGCGTCGGCGGCGCGGTGTTCATGAACGCAGGTGCATACGGCTCCGAGATAAGGGATATCATAAAGGACGCGGAATGCTGGGACCCCGAGCGGGGGGAGACCGTCACGCTCACGAAAGACGAGCTTGCGCTCGGCTACCGTGACAGCATACTGCGCCATAACGGCATGACGGTGCTTTCCGCCCGCTTTGCGCTGAAGCCCGGCGACGGGGGAGAGATATCGGCAAAGATGGCGGAGCTCATGTCGAAAAGGCGCGACAAACAGCCGCTCGAATATCCGAGCGCGGGCAGCGTTTTCAAGCGCGCGCCAGGTCATTTTACCGGCAAGCTCATAGAGGACTGCGGGCTCAAGGGCACGCGGATAGGCGGCGCCATCGTTTCGGAAAAGCACGCGGGCTTTATAGTGAACGCGGGCGGCGCGACGAGCAACGACGTGAAAGCGCTCGTCTCGCTCGTGGAGGAGAGAGTTTTCGCCGAGTTCGGCGTCAGGCTCGAAAGGGAGCTCATTTATCTATGACGGGCGAGGTTTCGTATTCAAAATCCCTGAAGCTCGACATGATCGCGTACCGCGCGAAAAATCCCTGCTGCCGCGAAAACACGCGGCGGGCGATGGAGGCGTTCATGCCTGCGTCAGGCATCAGAGACGCGGACGTGAGGGCATATTACGGCGCGCTCGCGGCGGAGGGCGGGGGACCTGCACACGAAAGGAAAACGGAGATAACGGACATGTCCGCGCTCCGCTGCCCGGGCTGTCGGTCGGCGCTTCTGCGGGGGATGTTCCTCGTCACAGGCACGCTCACCGACCCGTCGAAAAGAGAGGCAAATCTCGACCTGTCGTTTTCCGATGAGGAGAAGGCGTCGTCGGCGCTATCGCTTCTCTCGTCGTTCGGTTTCGGCTTCAGAATGAGGAAGAGGCGCGGGAGCACCGTCTTGTATTTGAAATCCGCCGAGGACATAGGCGGCTTTTTCGCGGAGGCGGGCATTAACCGCGTGCTTTTCGACGTGTCGAACGCTGCGCTTATGTCGGACGTTGCGAATTTCGCAAACAGGCGCTCGAATACGGACATACACAATCTTGCCATGTCGACACAGGCGTCAGAGCGCGTCTGCGACGCGATAAGGCTCATAGAAAAAGAAGGAAAGTCGCATCTGCTTGACGAGACTCTCACCGAGACGGCGAGGCTCAGGCTCGAAAATCCCGAGCTCTCGCTCTCGCAGCTCGCAGCCCTTTTCCCGACGGCGGTGACAAAATCGACGCTCGCGAACAGGCTGAGAAGGATAACGGCAATCGCGGACGGGCTCGCGGAGAAAAAGCCCAAATAAAAATAAAAGAAGGAGGCACGGAAAATGGCGGGATTTGTGCATCTGCATCTGCACAGCGAATACAGTCTTCTCGACGGGGCGTGCAGGATATCGGAAATACCTAAGCTCGCGAAAGAGATGGGGCACGACGCCGTCGCCCTCACAGACCACGGCGCGATGTATGGCGTCGTGAAATTTTACCGTGCCTGTATAGAGGCGGGCGTAAAGCCGATAATAGGCTGCGAGGTCTATGTTGCCCCGGGCTCGCGCTTCGAGCGCGACGGCAGGACCTCCGCATACTCGCATCTCGTGCTCTTATGCCGCGATATGACGGGGTATCAAAATCTTCTGCGTTTAGTCTCGCTTTCGTGGACGGAGGGATTTTACTCAAAGCCGCGCGTGGACTATGAGCTGCTGCGCGAGAATTCGTCGGGTCTCATAGCTCTGTCCGCGTGCCTTTCCGGCGCGATACCGAAAGCGATCGTCGTCGGAGATTTCGAAGGGGCTAAAAAAGAGGCGCTGAGGCTTGCGGAAATATTCGGGAAGGACAATTTCTTTCTTGAGCTCCAGTATCACGGCATGGACGAGCAGCGCACGGTGAACGACGCGCTCGTGAAGCTGTCGGCGGAGACGGGGATCGGGCTTGTTGCGACAAACGACGTACACTACCTGCGCCGCTCGGACGCGGACACGCAGGCGATACTCTCCTGCATCGGCACGAACAGCGTCATCACGGACGGGCGTCCCTTCGGCTTTGACTCCGACGAGTTTTATTATAAGTCTACGTCTGAAATGGAGCGGCTTTTCGGACGTGTCGACGGCGGCTCGCCGATAGAGAACACGGTAAAGATAGCGGAAAGGTGCAACGTAAAGCTCGATTTTGACACGGTCCACATGCCGCACTATCCCTTTATCGGCGGGGCGGACCCGAATGAATATCTCAAAAACGCCGCCGAGGAGGGACTTGCCTCAAGGATTGAGCGCGGGCATATAAAGTTTGACGACGAATTTTCCGAGGCGGATTACAGGGAGAGGATAAGTCACGAGCTTTCCGTCATATCCGGCATGGGGTACAGCGAATATTACCTTGTGGTCGCCGATTTCGTCAGCTATGCGAAATCGCACGACATCCCCGTCGGTCCGGGGCGCGGCAGCGGGACCGGCAGCCTTGTCGCATACCTTATCGGGATCACGGAGATAGACCCCATCCGATTCGGACTTCTGTTTGAGAGGTTTTTGAACCCCGAGCGCGTCACGCTGCCCGATTTCGACGTGGATTTCAGCTATGACAGGCGGGACGAGGTCATCGAATATGTAAAGGAAAAATACGGTCCGCGTCACGTCGCGCAGATAATCACATTCGGCACGATGGCGGCGCGCGCCGCCGTGCGCGACGTCGGACGCGCGCTCGGGATGCCGTATGCGGACGTCGACCGTGTGGCGAAGCTCATCCCGCAGGGACCGAAGGTCAGCCTTAAGGAAGCGATGGAGTCGCGGCAGATTTCGGAGATATGCGAGTCGTCGCCCGCGGCGGCGCGTCTCTTAAAAACGGCGCTTTCGATCGAGGGGATGCCGCGGCACGCGTCAAAGCACGCCTCCGGCGTCGTCATCACGAGCGAGCCTCTTTCGGAAATAGTACCGCTCGCGGTGAACGGCGGCATCGTCGTGACGCAGTTCGACATGGACGATGACGCCGCAGTCGGACTTGTGAAATTCGATTTTCTCTCCTTGAGAAATGAGACCGTTATATCGGATACTGTCGCCCGCATAAGGGAGAGAGATCCCGGCTTTGATATTGCCGTGATCCCCGATGACGACGCGGAGACGATGGCGATGATAAGCGCCGGTGACACGATGGGAGTGTTCCAGCTCGAGAGCCCGGGCATGAGGCGGATGCTTATGCAGCTTCGCCCGGCGGGACTGCGGGACATAATCGCGGCGATAGCGCTTTACAGACCCGGTCCGATGGAAAGCATACCGCGCTATATCGCGAGCAGGCACGGGGAGGCGGAGCCGAGGTACAAAGCGCCAGAGCTTACGGAACTTTTGCGCGAGACATACGGCTGCATCGTCTATCAGGAACAGGTCATGCAGATATTCCGCGCCGTCGCGGGATATTCCTTCGGCAGAGCCGATATCGTCAGACGCGCGATGTCAAAGAAAAAGGCGGACGTCATAATGGCGGAGAGGGAAGACTTTGTCCGCGGCGCCGTTTCGCACGGCATGACGGAGGCTGAGGCGGACGAGCTTTTCGAGGACATGGCATCATTTTCTCGTTACGGCTACAACAAGAGCCACGCCGCGGCGTATGCGGTCGTTTCATACGAGACCGCGTATCTGAAGCGGCACTGCAAAAAGGAGTTTTTCGCCTCGCTGCTTGACTCCGTGCTCGGTTCGGGCGGCAGGACCGCGGCGTATATCGCCGAATGCACAAAGTCCGGCATACCCGTGCTCCCGCCCGACATAAACGAGAGCCGCGCCGATTACACCGTCTCGGACGGCGGGATAAGGTACGGGCTCGCGGCGCTCAAGGGCGTAGGAATACAGTTCATAGACGAGATAACGCGCGAGCGCGAAGGCGGAGGCGCTTTCCGGTCATTTTACGATTTCGCGTGCCGCATGACGGAGCACGACCTGAACAAAAAACAGGCGGAGGCGCTTATCAAAAGCGGCGCGTTCGACAGCCTCGGGGAGAAGCGCAGCCGTCTTTTGTCCTCATACGAGAGGATGATAGAGGACCTGCACGACAAAAAGCGCCGCGGCGTTTCGGGTCAGCTCGACCTCTTCTCCCCACAGGCGGAAAGTTCCGAGGCTCCGACTGAGGCGGGGGCTGAGTTCGTTTACCCCGATATCCCCGAATTTTCGCGCACGAGGCTGCTCGAGCTCGAAAAGGAGGTGTCCGGGATGTATTTCTCCGGTCATATCCTTGACGACTACGAAAACGAATGCCGCGCGGTCGAGCACATACCGATATCGGATGTCACGGGACTCGACGCGGACGCGCCCGAGGACGAAGACGAAGATGAAACCGAGGACAGCGAAGGCGACGGCGGCGTGCCGGACGATGCAGACGCCGGCGGGTACAAATATAAGGACCGCGAGCGCGTGAGCTTCGTGGGGATAATAACGGGACGCACGAAAAAGGACACGAAGCGCGGAGAGCGCATGATGTTCTTCACGCTTCAGGATAAGACGGGCGAGATAGAGGTCCTCGTATTCCCGAAGCTCTTGCCGAGGTATGAGGCGATGCTCGCGCAGGACGTGCCGTTTTACGTCACGGGAGACCTGTCGGTCGACGGCGAGCGCACGCCGAAGCTCCTTTTGTCTGAGGCGGCAGTTCTTACGGAGGCTGCGTCGGGCGCAAAGCACGCGGAAAGCAGCGCGCAGACTGAGCGCCGTCGGGAGAACACCGCGCCCGCCTCGGGAGCTGTCCGCGAGGCGCCGAAGAAAATATATCTCCGCGTCCCGTCCGAAAGCTCGGAGGAGTGCAGGCGCGCGGAAGCGCTCGTCGATATCTTTTCCGGCGGCGTGCCTGTTTTGATGTTCGATACCGAGGTGGGAAAGTATTTTCCTTGCCGTAAGGGAGGCGCCGACGGAGGCAGCAAAAGGCTGATCTCTGAGCTTGAGGCGCTGCTCGGCGGGGAAAACGTCGTTATAAAATAAGGCGGCGACGTGTGTCAGCTCCCGTATGAGTCGAGCAGATACATAAGCCCCTCGGCGTCACACTCTATGCCGTCGCGCAGAAGCTCCTGTTCGCGCTCGGGCAGAGTAAAGACAAACACGTCGAGCGTATAAAGCGGCTCGTCGACGCCGCGCCTGAACACGCCGATAACGCCGTTCGTTTCGCGGACGACGAAGCTCTCGCCGTCCTTCGGAGCGAATACCGTGAGCGTTCCGCCGTAGTTCTGCGGCGCAACGTCCACTTTTGCCGAGCCTATGAGGAAAAGACCTGCGGTCACTGCGGCATACGCTGCGGCTACCGCGGTCAGGGCGGTTCTTTTAAATGCTTTTTTCATTCCGATAAAGTACCTTCGGCATCTTTTTTGATTATTTTTTCGCTCTGAAGAGAAAAATATCCGCGAAATTCACAGTTTGTTCATAAAAACGGAGTATAATATACTTGGAATTATGTTTGAAGGTCAAAGACGCGAAAGTGAGGAGGCTGCATGACGAACAACGGTAAAATAAAAACGTGGCTGACGCGCGCGCGCGAAAAACTGTCCTCATACCTTGAAAACGCTTACGGAGACGTGAAGCTCGGCGAAGAGCTTCTCGACGCGCTTCGCATTGTCGGGCACGTCGTTTACACGGCTCTTGCCATACTTCTCGACATTGTGATAACGCTTCTTCTGATCTGCGCGATCACGGGCATCATAGTCGTTACGGCGTTTGCGGTATACGTCAACAACAATGTCGACCCGACGTTTGACGACTCTCTCATCGTCACCGAGTCGGACATGACCTCGCAGCTCTACTACATGGATTATTCCGACCGAGGCAACAGGATAGGAAACGCCGTCGAGGTCGAAAATCAGGTCCTTGTAGGCGAGGAATACAGCCTTTGGGCGGATTACAACGAGCTCCCCGAAAACCTTATAAACGCTTTCATAGCGATAGAGGATCAGCGCTTCCGCAGCCATAACGGCGTCGACTGGTTCCGCACCGCCGCCGCCGCGGCGAACCAGGTGCTGCATCTGAAATCGACGTTCGGCGGCTCGACTATAACGCAGCAGCTCGTCAAAAACGCGACGCACTACGACGATTTCACGATACAAAGAAAGGTGCAGGAGATCCTCTCCGCGCTCAATCTCGAGAGCAAGCACAGCAAGGAAGAGATCATTACGATGTATCTCAACATAATCTCGCTCTCGCAGAACTGCACGGGCGTTCAGAGCGCGGCTCACACATACTTCAGCAAGGACGTGAGCGAGCTCGACCTCATCGAATGCGCCGCGATTGCGGCGATACCGAAGTCGCCGTACAAATACGACCCGCTGCGCCACCCGGATAACAACACATCGCGCCGCCGCGACGTGCTCGACAAGATGCTGGAGCTCGGCTTTATAACGCGCGAGGAGCACGACGATGCGTATTATTCGGACCTTGAACTGAATATCTCGCGCTCGTCGGGCGTGACGAGCGTCACATCCTGGTATACGGACGCCGTTATCGAGGACGTTATCAACGATTACGTCGAGCAGTACGGAGTTTCGCGTGAGATAGCGAGCCTCAAGGTGTATAAGGGCGGCTGGAACATCTACACCGTCATGGACCCCGAAATACAGTCCACGCTCGAAAAAATTTATCTTGACGACAAGTATTTCCCGCAGGACGCGACGGGGCTTCACCCGCAGTCGGCGGCTGTCATAATCGACCCGACGACGGGAGATATCCTCGGCCTTGTCGGCGGGCGCGGGGAAAAGAAGGAGTCGAGAGGACTCAACCGCGCGACGCAGTCGCGCAGACCGAGCGGCTCCTCGATAAAGCCGATATCCGTTTACGGTCCGGCGCTCGAGGCGGGCATCATAACGTGGAGCACGGTCCAGGACGACGTCCCCGTCAATTTCGGGACGTATACCGACCCGGCAAAAGCCTCCGCATGGCCTAAGAACTCGCCGAACACATACGACGGACTTACGACGATATACGACGGACTTCGCAAATCAAAGAACGTCATATCCGTCAGAACGCTGGAAAAGCTCGGTATAGACGCATCGTTTGATTTCGTCAGAAACAAATGCCATATCGAAAACGCTGTCGAGCGGTATGTGACGCCGTCGGGCGAGATCAAATCGGATAAGGCGATAGCGCCGCTCGCGCTCGGTCAGTTCACGCTGGGCATCACCGTCCGCGAGCTGACGACCGCATATCAGATATTCGCAAATCACGGCGTATACAATTATTCGAGGACGTATTTAAACGTCACGGACAAGGATGGAGAGCTGATACTCTCGACCGAAAAGCCGGGAGAAGTCGTCATAAGCGACCAGACCGCGTCAATAATGACAAAGCTTTTGCAGGCGGTCGTCGATTCCGGTACGGCAAAGAACATCAAGCTCAAGAAAACCGTGAACTGCGCCGGCAAAACGGGTACGACCAGCGCGGATTACGACCGTTGGTTCATCGGATATACGCCTTACTATCTCTGCGGCGTGTGGTTCGGGTATGACCTCAACCAAACGCTGTCGGGCTACAAGGTGAATCCCGCGATGACGTTGTGGGACTCCATCATGACGGAGATCCATTCGGAGATAATAGAAAAAGCGAAGGCCGGGGAAGCGGAGCTGAAGAAGTTCACGGACGCGCCGGGACTTGTAAAGGTGACGTACTGCAAGGATTCCGGCAAGCTCATGACGGACGCCTGCTCGAAGGACCCGCGCGGCAGCCGTGCACAGACGGGATATTTCACGATGTCGACGGTCCCGACCGAGACGTGCGACGTCCATGTGCTCGTGAACTATGACAAATCCACGGGCGGCGTTGCAAGCCAGTACTGCAGCCGCGACGATATAGTTCAGTACGCGCTCATAAAGGTGGACGGTCGCAGCTTCCCGAAGCAGGTCAAAGTGACGGACGCGCAGTATGTGTTCAGGACGCTTCCGGCAAACGTCAGCCCCGCCGGTTGGTACGGAGAGCCGTTCTTTGCAAATATGCTCGGGGTGGGGGAATACTGCGGAACGTCAAAGGTCACGACCCCGTTCAATCATTTCTGTTATCAACACTACGATTATGACAGGTCTACGGGCATAGATACGTCCCACTTTGCGGGGGACACCACCGCGCCTCCCGAGACTACGGCTCCGCCCGATACGACAAAGCCTCCGGAGACAACGGCTCCGCCCGAGACGAAACCGCCGGAGCCTCCGGTGACGACGGAGCCCTCGGATACGACAGAAAAGCCGCCTGAAACGGATAAATCGCCTGAGACGGATAAACCGCCTGAGACAGGACCGCCGGAGACGGAGCATAACGCCGGCTCACCGACGGGTGGTCAGGGCTCAGGCATGACACAAAATAACGAAGAGTCGCCGTAAAAAACGGACGCCCGCGCAAAAGCGGGCGTCCCGATCTCCTTTTCGGTTCCGTTTTCGCGAGTTACGGGGTAGAGAAATAGGGTATAAGGCAGCATACGACCGCATGCAAATAAATTTTTTTGTGCAAAATCGCTCATCCTAATAAAAAAAGTTGTTGACATGGCGGTTATTTTATACTATACTTAGAACAGGAACAAATTTCACAAAATTTTTTTCGGAGGATTTTTCAAATGAAGAAAGCTATCATCAAGATTATCGCTGCGGCGATGGCATTTGCCATGCTCGCGATGATGATGGTCGGCTGCGCCGGAGGAAACAAGATGACCGTCAAGGTCACCGTCAAGCTTGGCGAGGACTATGTGAATTTCAAATATGCAGAGGCGACCGCAAAGGGCGACAGTGAGTTCATCATCCCTCAGGCTGACCGCACGATGCTCGACTCTCAGGAGGTCGAGATAATCTACGACGACGATGAACAGATCTCCGCGCTCCGTGCGCTGAGCGAGGTCTGTGCCAACCACGATATCGGTCTCACGACCCAAGACGACGACTCTTCCGTCGGTGCGATAAAGACTTACGCCGGAGAGAGCTACATCGCATCTTCCGGAACGCATGTCGAAGGCTATGACGAGAACATCACGTTCTACTGGTCATATACCATCAACGGCAAGGAACCCCAAAACGGACGCGCAAGCTCCAACTATGTCAAGGACGGCGACACGTTAGTCTTCACGCTCACGGGCACCGGAAAATAAAAACATATCGGTAAAAAGAGACGCTTCACGGCGTCTCTTTTTTTCAGTCATTTTATTCGGGCGGACGGCGTATGGAAAAGGGCGGGCGTTATTTTTTTTCCGAGCCCGTCAGCGTTTCGGCCTCTGCCTCCGCTGTCAGTGCGAGGCGCGCCGCCAAAAATGCGTGCTTCTGCGTCATCGCGCGCTCCGTGCGTTCGAGGCAGTCGAGTATGAGCTCGCCGAAGAAGGGGAAGCCAACCTTACCGCGCACGTTAATGTGGCGTTCGCCTTTGCCGTCGACGAAGAAAACCTGATCCCCGCCGTCGTCTGTGCCGATGTTTATAAATTTGCGGAGCTCTATGTAGCCGTCCGTGCCGAGGATGAGGGTCCTTCCGTCGCCCCATGTGCGGAGTCCGTCCGGCGTGAACCAATCGACGCGGAAGTACTCCGTCGAGCCGCTGCCGCCGACGATCACGGCGTCTCCGAAATCCTCGAGCTCGGGATATTCCGGGTGCGCGAAGTTGCCGACCTGAGCTCTTGCGACGCGCGCGTCCGTCTCGTTTGCGTAGTAAAGGAACTGCTCTATCTGATGGCTGCCGATGTCGCAGAGGATGCCGCCGTACTTTTCCTTTTTGAAAAACCAGTCGGGACGTGACTGTGCGCTCAGCCTGTGCGGACCGAGCCCGAGCACCTGAACAACGCGCCCGATAGCTCCCTCGCGGACGAGGTATCCCGCGTACACCGCCGCCTCGGAATGGATGCGCTCACTGAAATAAACCGCGTATTTCCGCCCCGTCTCGGCGACCTTTTTCTCCGCCGCCTCGAGCTGGGCAAATGTCGTCATCGGCGCCTTGTCGGTAAAATAATCCTTACCCGCGTCCATCACGCGCAGACCGAGCGCGCACCGCTCCGAGGTGACGGCAGCGCCCGCGACGAGGCGCACCTCACGGTCGGAGAGAATTTCCTCCTCGCTCCTTGCCGCCTTTACCCCGGGGTGGCGGCGGATGAAGTCAGCTACCTTGGCGGGGTCGGGGTCATAGACCCAGCGCAGTGTCGCGCCCGCCTCACAGAGACCGCGGCACATACCGTGTATGTGTCCGTGCTCAAGACCGACCGCGGCAAAAACAAATTCTCCCGGCTCGACGACCGGTGAGGGGATTTCAAATTCGGCATATTTTTTTATGTCGTCCGCCTCGTGCTCCGTGCTCATTTTTTGTTCCTCCATTGTTAATTGCAAGCGTCGGTCAGCCGCGCTGACCATGCTTTATAAACGTGAGGTCCGCCGTGCGCGCACCCGTAAATGAGATGAGGTCTTCGGTTTTTATCTTCATCTGAAGTCCTCTCATGCCGGCGCTCACATATATTTCTGGGAAAAGCTCCGCCGTCTCGTCAATAAAGGTAGGAAAGTGCTTTTTCATGCCGACGGGAGAGCACCCGCCGCGGATGTAGCCCGTGACGGACAAGAGGTCGCGGACGTGTATCATCGAGGCGCTCTTAGAGCCCGATGCCGCGGCGCATTTTTTGAGGTCGAGCTCGCACGCGACGGGAATGCAGAAAACGAGGTATTCGCCGCGTTCGTTTTTCGCGACGAGCGTTTTGAACATCATGTCAGGGTCTATGCCGCTGACCTCTGCGGCGTGCGTGCCCGAAAGGTCGTCCTCATCGACTTCGTATTCGACGGTACTGTATTTTATGCCCGCCGCGTCAAGCTCGCGCAGCGCGTTTGTCTTTGCTGTTTTTCCCGATGCCATAGAATGCCTCCGTTCTTTGAAATAAGTATACCATACAGGCGCGCATTTTTCAAACGTTTCGGGCAACATATACGCTTGCTTGTGCGGTTTTGCTTGACGGGGCGGCGCTCTTGTGATAAAATATCCGCGTAAGGCACAAAAAACACTTTTTGAAAATTACAAAACGGTGAAATAATGATGAAGACAGATGTTATCATAGTCGGCGCGGGACCCGCGGGCATATTTACGGCGCTCGAGCTCCTACGCCGCGGCAGCAAAAAGAAAATAACGATAGTTGAAAAGGGAAAGCCGCTTGAAGAGCGCGTCTGCCCTAAGGACAAGACGAAGGCTTGCGTCAACTGCAAGCCGTACTGCAACATCACGACGGGCTTTTCCGGCGCGGGCGCGTTTTCGGACGGAAAGCTCTCGCTCTCTTACGAGGTCGGCGGAGATCTGCCCGATCTGATCGGGGCTGAGCTCGCTCAGGAAACGATAAACTATGCCGACGGAATATATCTTGAATTCGGCGCTGACACGAAGATAGAGGGAATAAACAATTCCGAAGAGGTAAAGGAGATACGCAAGCGCGCGATAAGCGCCGGACTGAAGCTCGTCGACTGCCCGATACGCCATATCGGGACGGAGCGCAGCCACGCGCTCTACCTTTCGATCGAACATTATCTTTCAGACCGCGGCGTTGAGATGATATTCGGCTGGGAATGCTCCGACTTGCTTCTTGAGAACGGGGAATGCCGCGGCATCGTCATTTCAAAGGACGGGGAGACGCGAGAGATACGCGCGCCGCACACGATAATTGCTACAGGGCGGAGAGGCGCCGACTGGCTCGAGCGCATCTGCGCCGGTTACAATATCGCGCATTCGCCCGGCACCGTCGATATCGGCGTGCGCGTCGAGGTGAGAAACGAGGTCATGGAGACAATAAACGAGGCGCTCTATGAGTCTAAGCTAATCGGGTATCCGAAGCCGTTCAAGAACAAGGTGCGCGTCTTCTGTCAGAATCCCGGCGGCTTTGTAAGCCAGGAGAATTACGACAACGACCTCGCGGTCGTAAACGGGCATTCGTTCAAGGACAGAAAGTCAGACAATACGAACCTCGCCATCCTCTGCTCGCACAATTTCAGCGAGCCGTTCAATCAGCCAATCGCATACGCGCAGAAGGTCGGCGAGCTCACAAATATGCTCGGCGCGGGTCACATCCTCGTTCAGCGCTTCGGGGACATTCTCGACGGCAAGCGCACATGGCAGCGCGAGCTTGAGCGCTCGAACGTCCGCCCGACGCTTCCCGACGCTGTCGCGGGCGATATTACCGCCGCAATGCCTTACCGCTCGATGATAAATATCATCAATTTCATTCTCGCGGTCGACAAGGTCGTACCGGGATTTGCCGCAAACGAAACGCTGCTTTACTCGCCGGAGCTCAAATTCTATTCAAACAGGGTCAAGATGGACGCGGATTTCAACACGAACGTTCCCGGGCTCCACTGTCTCGGCGATTCATCCGGATGGACGCGCGGTCTCATGATGTCGTCCGTGATGGGAATACTCATGGGGAGAAAGCTCGCGCAGGAGTAAGAAATTCATAACGAAAAATCGGCGTGCAGCCATCTGGCAACACGCCGATTATTATGTTTCGAGAGACGCTGTATCGGGCCGCCCGCTCTCGTCAGGAGAATAAACGCTCTCTTCGGTGCGGGCGCCGCCGTCTGTTCCGTAGATGCCGTCAGTGCCGCCCGTCTCGCCCGAGATGAGCCGCCTCCACGCGCGCGAGGTGAAGATGACGGCGAGAAGGGCAACTACAAATACGATGCAGAGAATGACGAACGGGGTCGGGCGGCGTCTGCGCCATTTATAGCTGCCGCGGACGTTTCGGCTCGGTCGGTAGTTCAGCTCGTCTTCGTTCATTTTTCGGTCGACGCCTCCTTTTTTTCGAGCTTGTGCTCCTCTCCGTCGTCGCCGACGTAGTAAACGGAGTCGAGCTCGGAGCGGAGGCTTTCGTGAAAGCGGCGGACGTATTCGCGCCTCAGCGCATCCCTATCCGCCTTTTCTTCCTCCGTCAGTCCCGAGGTCTTGTTTTTCGCCGCAAGCGCGTTGATGCGCGATGTCAGCTCGTCAAATTTTATGTCAGTGAGTTTTTCGCCGGTCACTTTTCCTTTGCCTCCGATAAAAGAGCGGAAAGCTCGCCGTCCGTGAGAGGACGCCATTTTCCGCTCGGCAGTTCTCCGAGCGCGATGCCGCCCTCAGAGATGCGCGTCAGCCGCTTTATTTTGAGCCCGAGCGCGTCGCACATACGCCGTATCTGTCTGTTTCTGCCCTCGTGCAGCGTCATTTCTATGACGGTGTCGCCGTCGCGGTTTATGAGCGATACCTCGCACGGGCGCAGCGTGTACGGCTTCCCGTCCGCCTCCGTTATCGTCATCGGCGAGGCGAGCGCGCGGAGCGCGTCGTCGTCGACGCTGCCGCAAAGTGTAACGCGGTAGACCTTCGCGATGCTGCCTTTGGGGTGTGACAGCGCGTTTGCGAGCTCGCCGTCGTCCGTCATAAGCAGAAGTCCGTCGGAGTACATATCGAGCCTGCCGACGGGATAAACGCGCGCGGGCACGTCAGCCGTCAGCTCGGCGACGGTGGGACGCCCGCGCCCCTTTTCGTCCTTCATGGTGGAAATGACGCCGACGGGCTTGTTTAAAACGATATATGTGTGACCC
>CANRKP010000015.1 GCA_947631245.1 uncultured Clostridia bacterium | reverse complement strand
GCCAAGGCGAAGCGCATACTCGAGGAGCACGTCGACAAGCTCCATTTCGTCGCAGGTTATCTCGTCGAGCATGAGGTAATGGACGAGAACCAGTTCGAGGCGGCAATGACGAGAGACGACATAACGTACGAGGAGCTCGACGTTATGGTTGCCGAAAAGAGGCGCCGCAGCGAAGAGGAGAACGAGCAGAGACGCAAGTATCTGCACGAGCTCGAGGAAAAGGAGCGCATCCGCCATGAGGAGGAGGAGCGCCGCGCGAGCGAGGCGCAGCGCCACGGAACTCAGCCTCCGAGACCTGACGGCGGCGCAGGACAGCAGTAAAAGATATGCGGCCCCGATCGGGGACCGCACACGGGCGGATCCGCTTGGACCCGCCCGTGTTTTTAGGAAAAGAGCGCCGGCACATCAGCCGTGGAGCACTCGGCGCCGATGCAATATCAGAAAAATCGGCGGCAGATAAAGCAGGAAAAGAGAATGCAGAAGATCATTGTGGCGAACGCGGCGGGCAGCGCGTGCCGCGTTTTCGTTATGCCGACAGAGGAAAAATACACCGATACGACGTAGATCACGGTGTCTGAGCTGCCCATGATGACGGAGGCGGCGAGCGCCGCGGGGCTGTCGGGACCGAACACGTCGAGAAGCTCGGTGTAAGCGGCGGTCGAGGCGGAGCCCGAAACGGGGCGCGTTATCAGAAGCGGCACGATCTCGGACGGGATGCCGAGATGGGAGAGAACTCCCGAGAGCGAGTCCGCGGCAAATTCCGCAAAGCCCGAGGCAAAGAGCATTTCGACGGCGACAACGAGCGCGCAGAGCGACGGGAGAAGTCCCGCCGCCGTCTTTATCCCGTCGCCCGCGCCGGACAAAAACGAGTCGAACGTCCGCCTGTCCGTGACGAGGACGCAGACAGCTACGGAGAAAAGGACAAACGGCAGGACGGCGGAGGATAATGCTTCGGTGAAGTTCATCGCTTTTGTTTTCGGTAAAGGCGGGAGAGCGAGGCGAGGATCCGGCAGAGCGTCACCGAGAAAACGCAACACAAAGCGGACGTTATCCATATCGGGACGATGACGGAATAAGGGTCGGCTGAGCCGGCTGCACGCCTTAGCGCTATTATGGTTGACGGAAAGAGATTAAATGACGAGGTGCCGAGCACGGTGAGCGTCACCATATCGTCTGTCGCAGTTGAGGAGAGGGAAGTCTCACGCATTTTCTTCATGGCGGCGACGGCGAGCGGCGTCGCGGCGTTGCCGAGCCCCAAAAGATTTGCGCCGACGCAGGCTGTTATCTCGCCGACTGCCGTCCCGCTGCGGAACGCGTCCGGAAATGCGAGGCGCAGCACGGGGCGGAGCAAGCGGGACATCGCGTCCGTGACGCCTGCGGCGGTGAGAGCTGACATGACGCCTCCCCAAAGGCACATTATCCCGCATAGCGATATCGAAAGGGTGACGGCTTTTGACGCGCCGTCCAGTATCGCGCCGGAAAGCGCCGACATATTTCCGGTCATGAGCGCAAATGCAAATGAAATAAAAATCATGGCTCCAAAACATTTTCCGAGCATCTTTTCCTCCCCAACGTGTTGTAATTGTCAAAAAAAGAGATTTAAAGAATTATTTCGTGCAAAAGCTAAAACAATGTTGACAAATGACGAAACATGTGTTATAATGCATTCATACAAAGACCGGATCGAAAATTTGTCCGGAAAAGCGAGGGAAAAAATGAAAGCAACAGGAATCGTAAGAAAAATCGACGAGCTCGGCCGCATAGTTCTGCCGGTCGAAACGAGGAAGATCCTTGACATCAACACGAAGGATCCCGTTGAGATCTACATGGACAACGACAGCATCGTGCTCCGCAAGTATCAGCCCGCCTGCATGTTCTGCGGCAGCGCAGACGAGACGGTGCGCTATAAGGGCAAGCTCATCTGCAAAGAGTGCGTTGAGGCGATGAACACTCTGTTCGCAGAGGGCAAGATCGAGGAGAGATAAAGTCTCCATACTTAAAGGGCACGCCGCAGATATGTGCGGATACCGTACTTATATGCGGTCAGAATAAGGTTTATGAAAAAACGGCGCGATTTTCGCGCCGTTTTTCCTTATATCCATATCCGCGCGCCCGTTTTTTGTCCGCTCCCGCCGGGCTTGTTTTTTTCTTTTGAGTATGGTAAAATATAAAAGATATGATTTTCAAAGGACAAGGGTGCACAAATGGCAAACAGAAAAACCGCAGTTTACGACGACAGGAGCATAACGGCGCTGAAGGGGGCAGACCGCGTCAGAAAACGCCCGGCAGTCATGTTCGGCTCCGACGGGCTCGAGGGCTGCGAGCACGCTTTCTTTGAAATACTTGCGAACGCTGTTGACGAGGCGCACGAGGGCTTCGGAGACGAAATAATCGTCACCGCATTCCGCGACCACTCGCTCGAGGTCGAGGATTTTGGGCGCGGCGTCCCGCTCGGCTTCAACGAGAACGAGGGTCGCTATAACTGGGAGCTCGTCTATTGTGAGCTCTACGCGGGCGGAAAATACAACAACAACGACGAGTCCTCGAGCTATGAATTCGCGCTCGGCATGAACGGTCTCGGCGCCGCCTCGACGCAGTACGCGTCCGAATACATGAACGTAAAGTCCTTTTCGGGCGGAAACGTGTCGGAGATATCGTTTGAAAAGGGCGAGCCCAAGGGCGAGCTCTCGGTCCGCCCGATCGAGAGGTCGGGGAAGAAGCACGGGACAATCGTTCGCTGGCGGCCCGACATCGAGGTCTTTACCGATATAAACATACCGGGCGACTACTTCCGCGAGACGATGAAAAAACAGGCGGTCGTGAACGCGGGCGTGAAATTCGTCCTCAAAACAGAGGGGGAGGACGGAAAATTTACAAAAGAGGAGTACCTCTACAAAAACGGCATCGCGGACTATATCGCCGAGGTGGCGGGTGAGGACGTGATCGTGCCGCCTGTAATTTGGCGTTATGAGGATGTGGGGCGCGACAGAGAGGACAAGGACGACTACAAGCTCCAGGTCGAGATCGCTTTTGCGGCGTCGAACCGTGTGAACATGCTCGAATATTATCACAATTCGAGCTTCCTGCTCCACGGAGGCTCGCCCGACCGCGCAGTCAGAAACGGCTTTGCGTATGCGGTCGACAATTATCTGAAGAATACGGGAAAGTATACGAAAAACGAGACGCACATCTCGTTTTCCGATATCGAGGACTGCCTTGTCCTCGTGACTAACAGCCGCTCGACCGTGACGTCATACGCGAATCAGACGAAAGAGGCGATAAGCAACAAGTTCATCGCAGACTCGATGACGGCATATATCAAGCGCCAGCTCGAATACTTCTTTGTCGAGAACAAGCAGTACGCTGAGGCGTTCTGCGGGCAGGTCCTAGTCAACAAGCGGAGCCGCGAGCAGGCGGAGACGGCGAGGGTAAATCTGAAAAAGAAGCTGACGGGCACGATGGACGCGGCGTCCCGCGTCGAAAAATTCGTCGCCTGCCGCTCAAAGGACCCGGAGCGCCGCGAGCTCTACATCGTCGAGGGAGATTCGGCGCTGTCCTCGTGCAAGGTCTCGCGCAACGCGGATTTTCAGGCGATAATCCCTGTCCGCGGAAAAACGCTCAACTGCCTTAAAAGCTCATATGAGAAGATATTCAAAAGCGAGATAATCACGGATCTTCTGAAGGTCGTCGGCTGCGGCGTCGAGATAAAGACGAAGGGACGCCACAACAACGACTTCGACTTTGACGCACTGCGCTGGTCAAAGATCATCATATGCACCGATGCCGACGAGGACGGCTTTCAGATAAGGACGCTGCTTCTGACGATGTTCTACCGCCTGTTGCCGACGCTCATAGACCGCGGGCGCATATATATCGCGGAGACGCCGCTATTTGAGATAACGACGAAGGAGCGCGAGCCCGAGACGTTCTTTGCGTACAGCGAGCCCGAAAAGGAAGAGATAACGTCGCGCCTTGAGGCGGAAGGGAGAAAATTTACGCTCCAGCGCAGCAAGGGTCTCGGCGAGAATACGGCGGACATGATGGCAAAAACGACGATGAACCCCGCGACGCGGCGGCTCATACGCATAACTCCGTCAGACGCGGAGGCGACGGCGTATATATTTGAAACGCTGCTCGGAGACGACCTGCCCGAGCGCAAGGCGTTCATCACCTCGCACGGCGTCGACTACCTCGCCGTGGCGGACATATAATAAAGGCATATGAAAAAGAGGGGTAATGCCGCGGCAATGCCCCTCTTTTTTAATGTACGAAAACCGAAAGTGCGAAAAAAATCCGCCGTGTCACGACGGATTTTTTCATTCGATTTACTGTTCATCCTGCTTTGAGACGGTGATGAACTTCGTGTATTTGCCTATGAAGCCTATCTTAACGTTGCCGACTGAGCCGTGGCGGTTCTTGGCGATTATGACCTCCGCCTCCTGCTGCTCCGAGCCCGTGTTTTTGTAGTACTCGTCGCGGTAGAGGAACAGGACCATGTCGGCGTCCTGCTCGATCGCGCCCGAGTCACGCAGATCGGAAAGCATGGGTCGCTTGTCGGTCCTTCCCTCGGGACCGCGCGAGAGCTGCGCGCAGCAGATGACGGGCACGTCAAGCTCCTTTGCGAGCAGCTTTAAGTTGCGGGAGATCTCGGCGACCTCCTGCACGCGGTTGTCTATCCTGCGATCGCTCTGCATGAGCTGAAGATAATCTATGACGATGAGCCCGACGTCCTTCATGCGGTGCAGCTTCGCCCTCATATTGGACAGCGTGATGCCGGGGGTGTCGTCTATATAGATATTGCATCTGAAGAGCTCTTCAGACGCCCTTGCGAGCCTGTCCCAGTCGTCGCGGGTGAATATGCCGCGGCGCATCGAGGTGCTGTCCACGAGCGCCTCGCTCGAGAGCAGACGGGAGGTCAGCTGTTCGGCGGACATCTCGAGGGAAAAAACGCAGACGGCTTTTTTCATCCGCTTGGAAATATTGACGGCGAGGTTCATTGCGAACGCGGTCTTTCCCATGCCGGGGCGCGCGCCGACGAGCACGAGGTCTCCGGGTGACATGCCGACAAGCGTGCGGTCTATGTCGGAAAATCCCGTCCCGATGGCGACGTTGAGCTCCGGATGCTCCGCTATGCTCTGATAAAACTTGAACTGCTTCATCAGGACGTCGCTCAGAGGGACAAAGCCTGTTCTCCCATCGCCTCCGGAGAGGGCGAGGATGCGCGTTTCGGCGCTGTCTATAAGGTGCTCGGTGTCCTCGGCTTCCGTATACGCCGCGTCCGTTATGTCGTCGCAGATAGATATGAGGGCGCGCAGACGCGACTTGTCGCGGACGATCGCGGCATAATCGCGGATATTGGACGGAGAGGGGACTATTTCCGCGAGCGTGCGGAGGTACTCCTTGCCGGTCGTGTCGTCGCTGTAAGCGCCGGTTTTGATGAGCGTGTCGACGACGACGACAGGGTCAATATCGCGGCTCTTCAAAAACAGCTCCTGCATCGCCATGAAAATTTGGCGGTGATTTTCAAGGTAAAAATCATCGGCAGAGAGTATGTCCGCTATTTTGTCAAAGCTCTTTGGAGAGATAAGTATCGAGCCGAGAACGGACTGTTCCGCCTCGAGCGAGAACGGCATCTTTCTGCCTGCTATTTCGTTTGGCATAGTGCGGCTTCCTTTATTTGCCCGAGACAAGGACGTTGACGGTCCCGACGACTTCCGCGTGGAGCTTGACCTTTACTGCGACATTGCCGAAGCTCTTTATGGGTTCGGGAAGAATGACGCGGTATTTGTCGATCTCTATGCCGTGCTGTGAGGCGAGCGCCTCGCATATGTCCTTCGCCGTGACGGAGCCGTATATTTTTCCGTCCGCGCCGGAGTTGAGCGTCACACGGACGAGCAGAGGCTCAAGCGTTTTCGCGAGCGCCTCGGCGCGCGCTTTTTCCTCCGCCTCAAGGCGCAGCTTTTCTGCGCGGCGCGCGTCAAGCTCGGCCTGTACCGCGGGCGTCAGCTCGACGGCGAGCTTGCGGGGAAGCAGATAGTTGCGGGCGTATCCGTCGGATACGTTTTTTATTTCGTCGCGCTTGCCCTGTCCCTTTACGTCTGCGAGAAGAAGAACTTTCATTTTTATATACCTCAGCTTTCTGTTTTATCGGTTTCAGCGCCTTGCGGCGGATTTTTTCGTTTCGTTTTCGGAGAAATAATCGTCTATCGCCTCTTTGAGGCTGTGGAGCGCGCGGTCAAGGTCTGCGCCGCCGAGCTGCGCGCCCGCGACGTCAAAGTGCCCGCCGCCGCCGAGCCGCTCGAGAATGCGCTGGACGTTTATCGAGCCAGAGGAGCGCGCAGAGATGTGGACCGTCCCGTCTATCGCGACCGCGGCGAACGCCGCCGTCACTCCCTTGACGGAGAGCAGCTTGTCTGCCGCCTTTGCCGCCGCTATCCTGTCCTTCGCTTCGCCTGGGGATGATGAACACGCTATCGCGATCTGACCGCGGTATATCGTGACGTTCGACTCAAACCTTGCCTCGCTTGTGAAGTCGTCAAGTCCGGCGCGGAAAAAGTCGACGGCGGTTTCGGAATTCGCGCCGCAGCTTTGCAGATACATGACGGCGGAGAAGGTCCTCGACGTCGTGTTGCGCGAGAGCTGCTTTGTGTCGAGAAGGACGCCGGCGTACATGACGTCCGCCTCCGCCGCCATGACGCCTGCAGACTGGTAGAGCTGCTCGAGCATATCGGAAACGAGCTCGCACGTCGACGAGGCGGACGGCTCGATGTAGGCGAGAGCGGCGTTTTTGGGCGCGTCCGCCATTCTTATGTGATGATCTATAATCGCGATATCGTGTACGGATTCGGCGACGCTCGGGGCGGAGATGTGCGCCGCGCTGTTGACGTCGCAGATTATTACGAGCGTGTCGGAGCGAACCATGTCGAGCGCGGTCGCCTCGTCAACGAACATCTCGCTGTACTCGGGGAGCGCGCGGACGTGCTCTATGCAGGGGGCGATGTTGGCGTCGCCCGTCTCGACGACGATGTGGACGTTGCCGCAGCTCCGGCGGGCGAGCGCCGCCGCGCCGATGCAGGAGCCGATGGAGTCGAAGTCGGGATACTTATGCCCCATTATGAGGACATTGCCGGCGCGCGAGACGAGAGATGCAAGCTCGCTCGCGACGACGCGGGAGCGCACCTTTGTGCGGCGCTGCGTTGTCTTTGTCTTTCCGCCGTAAAATTCTGTGCCGCCGTCAGTCGTCAGGACGACCTGATCGCCGCCGCGCTGGAGCGCGGTGTCAAGGGCGGAGAAGGATGAGCGCTCGTTTTCAGCGAGTGTCTCGCCGAGGGTCGATATGCCTATCGAGACCGTGACGGGCAGCATGCCGGCGCCGACCCTTATCTCACGCACGCGGTCGAGGACGTCGAATTTTCTGTTCGTGAAGTCTGTAAGATATTTCTCCGAAAAGAGCATGATGTATCTGCTCCTGTCGTATTCGCGCAAAAGTGCGCCGGAGCTCTTTGCCCATTCCTTGAGTATCTCGTCGACGTCTCGGCTCGCGTTGCGGTATTCGCCCTGCTCATACTGCAAAAGCTCGCCGAGGTTGTCTATCTGTATGTGCGCGACGAGCGTGTGCTCGTCTGCGAGGCGCGCGCGGAGCTCTTCGGGCTCCGTGATGTCGTGGATAACAACCATGAAGAAGAGACGCCCGTTCACGCGGAAGCGGTAGCTCTCTATATGCTCGACAGAGCCCTTGTCAGTCTCCGCCCTGACGCCGTCTCCGGTGTCGGAGGCGACGTCGGCAAAATCGACGGGGAGCACGGCGGAAAACTGCGTCCCGCGGAGCCTTCCCCTGACGCCGAGCTCCTCGGCGAGCGAGACGAACGCGCCGTTGTGCCATATGACGATGCCTCCCTCCGAGCATATCGCGGCGGGAAGCGACATATTCGTCATCACATCGGTCATTATGTCCCCGAGATAAGGGGACACGGACTCCTCATCCGCGACGGCGACGCGGCGCGGATTTCCCAATATAAATATGACAGCTATGACGACGACATAGATACCTATTGCCGCAAAGCACGCCGTGAGAGTATATTTCGGCAGGACAGTCGCAACTGCTGCCAATGCCGACATCAGAATAACTGCCGCGGCGGCGGAGCCTATGAGCTCAACGCCGAAACGGCGGACGTTTTTTGCCTTTGCTGGTCTGTTCGGCATAATGCCACCTCTTTTTTATACTTATATACCGTTTTTGCCTTCTAAAACGGGCTTATTTCTCGCCGTTTTCGCCTTTTTCCCCGTTGCTGATGTCGTCGCCGTGATCGCCGCTTTCGTAGTTTCCGCCGTCCCGCCTGCCGTAGCGGTCGTCGTCTTCATAATCATCATAGTCGTCATCATCATCGTAATCGTCGTCACGCCGGAAAAATCCGAAGCCGCCGAAATCATCGTCAAAGTCGTCAAAATCATCGTCGTCGTCGCGGCGGTGCTTGTCGATAAACCTGCGGAACGCCGCGCGCAGCTCGGCAAATATGAGGGAGCCTGCGCCGAAGAATGAGATCACCATCAGATATATCGATGGGGAAACGAGGAGCAAAAGCACGGTCAGAACGGTGAAAAGAACGCGCCTGTCGTGCTTTTTTGCGAGGCGGAAGAGGGATTTTTCACCCGCAATCATCATCGCGGGAAGTATCAGAAGCAGGAGATTTTCCGCGGTATAACCGATAATGTCCGCCGACGGCGTAGAAAGAAGCGACGCCGAAACGATATACGCGGCGACGTAAAGCACGGCGGAGATAACGTTCGGGGTGTACTCGCGCATGCCGGGCTCGATTTTGTCGCCGAACGAAAAAATGTCAATAAAAAGAATCGTGAGCGACACCGCCGCATAAGACGCCGCCGAGAGCGCAATTATCGAAAGCGCGGGCATACATACGACGATGTAGCGCGCAAGACCGGACGCCGCTTCCGCGGGAAAGATCTGAACGGGTCCCTCGCGCCCCGGCACCGAGAGCGAGGAAAACCACCCCTCGGATCTGACGACGATATCTTCGACGGAAGGAAGGACGCCGCCCGACAGAAGATAAAGCCCGAACAGAATGAGAAGGGAGAACGCGGCGGAGGCGCATACCGCGGTCACGGCTCTCGCTTTGTTGTCAAAGCCGAGGAAAAGAACCGCTGCAAGCGCCGAGGCGGGTATCACCGTGAGAAGCAGGGACGCCGCCGATGAGAGCGCGCTGCGCGTTATTATAAACGTAACTGCGGCTGAGAGCGGGGGGAATACCGCAATTATGCGCCGCCTGTACATGAATGCCGCGGATGCCAAAAGCGAGGTCGAGACCGCGGCATAGAAAAACGTGAGCGCCGACACTCCCGAAGCACCGGCGAGGATCGAAAATCCGGCATAAAGGAGGAGCGCGAGGATCGCGGGCTCCCGCTTCATTCGGGGCAGAGACACACTTTTTTCACGCAGTGAGCCGAAAACGCGCGGCTTTGACGGAGCTCTCATTTTTCGGGCGGGAGGTGGATATGTCCCGACAGAAACGCGAGCGCGCGCGGCACGGAATCCTTCGCGTTGTACCACGGCTCCTCGTCGTATCTGTAATCGAATTTTTTGCAGAACCACGAGACGTCGCCCGAGAGCTCGTCGACATACGCGAGCTCAAGCGCGGATACGGCGCGGTAAAAATCAGGGAAGCGCTTTTTCTGAAGCCTGTTCTTCGCGGTCTCGAGGAAGAGACGGTAGTGAGGCAGGCAGAAGAACGGCTGAGAAGCCGTCTTTTTCCTGAATTCCTCGTCGCGCTCCCAAAGCAGCACGGCGGTCTCCACCATCATGCCGAAGTTTCTCTCTATCCTGCCGCAGACATAGCATGACCCCTCGAGCGTGCCGAGCGACTTTATCACGTCGGCTCCCGGGTTCAGAAGAGAGGACACCCCGCCGCCCTCGACGGCTTTTCTGACGGAGGACAGGTGGCTTTCGAGCATGAGCGCGAGAGGAAGACGGTTCTTCCTTTCGAACATCATGTCAAAGTGAGTTTTGCAGAAGCCAAGCTCGTTCGTCTTTATCCTGACGTCGGGCTCCATCATCGATGCCCCGAGGATGAGGGCAAGCTCGTCTTCCTCAAGCATATTGTAAAGCGCGCAGAAAGGACACCCGAGTGCATGGTCTTCCGCCGACGCCTCGAATTTTTCGTTGACAGGGATCGTGTATATCTGTTCCATTGCGACAAACACCGCCTCAACTCTTGATTTCGCGCCCGAAATCAGTTATACTTATAGATAAGTATTATAGATAAATATTATTATATCTCATTTCCGCCTTTTTCGCAACTGCTTTTTTGCCGCGCGTCGGATTATGGCGCGATGCCGGCGGAGAGGGACATGATTGAACGGCAGGCTGACGATACGACAGCCTGAAGAAAGGATCGGCATTCTTTGATGAACACGACAAGACCGCTCTCCGTCAGGGGCGGGAGGACATATGACGGCATACCGTTTCTGAGAGTATCAGGAGTTTACCCCTTCGACGCGGGGCAGACGTTTCTTTCTGGACAGTGCTTCCGCTTTGACGCGGTGAAGCCCGCGTCCGCGGAGATATTCGGCACCGACGAGGTTTACGGCGGCGTCGCGCTCGGGAAATATATCGAGGTCTCATCTCCTGACCTTGACACCGTCGTCTTATGCGGCGCCGATGAGGAGGAGTTTTCGGAGATATGGGAGCCGTATTTCGGCTTCGACATGGATTACGGGGAGATAATAGAGAAGACGGTGAGGCGCTGGGGCAAGGACAGCAGAATAGCGAAGGCTGCCGACGCCGGACGCGGCATACGCATTCTAAGGCAGGATCCGTGGGAGACGCTCTGCTCGTTTATCATATCGCAGAACAACAATATCCCGCGCATAAAGGGGATAATAGACAGGCTGTGCCGTGAGTTCGGCGCGCCCGTAAGATTTGGGGAAAGGACCGAATACGCTTTCCCGACGCCGAGGGCGCTATATGAGGCTGACAGCGAAGGGATCGGGCACGCGCGAATGGGATTTCGCGCAAAATATGTGTTCGACGCCGCGGAGCGCGTCACGTTCGACACGGAGTTCCTCGACGGGGTCGCGTCCGCCCCTGACTACGGGGAGGCGGACGGTATGCTCCGCACGATAAAAGGCGTCGGCCCGAAGGTTTCGGCGTGCACGCTGCTTTTCGGCTTCAGTCGTTATGAGGCTTTCCCCGTCGACGTCTGGATAAAGCGCACCGTCGGAAAATATTTCGAGGGCGACGTGCCGGAAAAGATAGATTTCGGCGAGCTTGCGCCGTACGCCGGCATCCTTCAGCAGTACATATTCAACTACGAGCGCAACTGCGGCGGCGGAGAGAAAAAATAAAGCATAGTCCGCGGACGCTGTGCGATAAAATCCTTGATAAAGACACGATACCGTGATATAATGGTTTTGGCGCATGATGCTTTGTAGACGGAGCAAAGACGGCGCCGCAAAAAAATTTTATAGAGGTGACTTTGATGAGCGGGGACAACAAGTACAACTGTGATTACGCCGTGCCGAAGAAGCCGGAGGGAAGCTATAAGACGAAGCGGACGATAGTACGCATTCTTTATGTGCTCGTGCCTCTTGTCATTATAGCGGTGCTGTTTGCCGTAGGTCTCGGCTACGGGGCGTTTGTCGCCGTGCCGCTTTTCGTATTTCTCGCCCGCCCCGTCATAAACGGGACGTGGAGATACGTCAATTACGACGTAAGGTACGAGATAAAGAACGCAGGCACCATAAGATTTACATACTATTACGGCAAAAAGTTCAAGGTCGACAAGGGAGACGCGCACGCCGACGAGAAGGTGGCGGAGAAATTCATCCTCGAGATGAAGATAAAAGATTTTGAGACGATAGCGCCGTATAACGTCCCCGAATACAGGGAAAAGTTCGACGCGCTCGGAATAAAGAAGGTAATAAATCACTGCTCGTCCCCGTCTAACCCGAACGTCTATTACGGCGTTTACAAGGACGAGGCGGGCGAGACGTGCGCCATTCTCTTCGATATGATAGAAAAGACGCTCGGAATTATGGAGTACTACAACAAGAACACCGTCAGGACGGAGCTGCATTTCTCAGGCGAGAACACGCTCAGATAAGTAATATCGCCGCCCGGGACCGAATATGAATATTACGGCGCGGCTGCGACCGCGCCGTAATATTTGCCGGGGAGGGTTCGGCATTGAAAAAACGGTTTTCGGCGTCGGCAGCAACAGCAATATTTATATTTTTGACACTTCTTTTCGCGCTCCCGCTCGCGTCGTGCGCGCCGGCGGAGAAGGACCCGCTCTCGTATCAGGACAGCTCCTCTCGGGTAGAGGCGACGCTTTCGTCGGGAACGGGAAAATTCTCGTTTGTCATAACGCTGCCGGCGGTAAGGGACGCCTCGGTGAGGCGTGACGCCGTGATAGAGCTGACGTCGCCGGAGACGCTTTCGGGCATGACGGTAAATGTCAGCGGGCAGGTCGTGACGGTCTCGTCGGGAGAAATGACGCTTCCGGTATCGCCGGAGGCGGCGGGAAGGTGGCTCTCTGTCGTCGGGCTGTTTTCGCTTGACGGAGGGGCGGTCACGTCCGTTTCATCCGAGGACAAAGGAGGCGTCGTCGTCGGCGTCGGAGACGCGCCGTCGCGCGTTTTCGTGAGCTTTCTGCCGGGCGAGAGCACGCCGTCGAAGATAGAGACCGAGGATGGCTCGCTGTCGTTGACGATAAACAAATACACATTTACCGAAACGGATGAGGTTTCAGGGGGTACCGGGGAAAATGACGGGCATCGATTACAGGCTGAGACATAAGACGTGGGCGGAGATAGACCTTTCCGCTCTGCGCCGCAATTATACCGCGACGGCGGAGTATGCGGGGGACGCCCGCGTCATGTGCGTCGTGAAGGCGGACGCCTACGGTCACGGAGCCGTCGCATGCTCGGAAGTTTTTTACGAGGCGGGCGCGCGCTGGTTCGCGGTTTCGTCCGTCGAGGAGGCGGCGGAGATACGCCTTGCCTTCGAGGCGGAGGGAAGAGGCGACGCGAAGATACTAATCCTCGGCTACACGCCGCCCGAAAACGCGCCTTTCCTCGCGATGCACGAGATAAGGCAGGCGGTATTTTCGCTTGAATACGCGCGCGCATTGTCGGATGCTGCCGAGGCTGCGGGATGCCGCGTTATCGTCCATTTCAAGCTCGATACCGGAATGAACCGCCTCGGATTTGACGCGCGGAACGCATCCTCTGCCGAGAAGACCGCAGACGAGATACTCGGCGCCTCTGCGCTCCCCGGGCTTTTGCCGGAGGGACTTTTCACCCATTTCGCATGCGCCGACGGGGACGACGGGAGCATAACGGAGACCCAATTCGGGAATTATAAGGCGGTAGAGGACGCGATATCCTCCGGTGGGCTCAGGCTCTTGCGCCACGTCTGCAACAGCGCGGCGACGGTCAGACGTCCCGACCTTCATCTTGACATGGTGCGCGCCGGAATAATCCTCTACGGGCTCGACCCGTGGACGCCTTATGACGGCGGACTGAGGCTTTTGCCGGTTATGAAGTTCAAGAGCACGGTATCTCATATCCACACCGTGAGAAAGGGAGAGGGCGTCGGCTACGGGCTGACGTATACGGCGCCGCGCGACTCCAAGATCGTGACCGTGCCGGTCGGCTACGCGGATGGATTTGTCCGCGCGTTCGGCGCGGGGGGCAGGCTGTCAGTGAACGGACGACGCGCGCCGATAATAGGGCGCATATGCATGGACCAGTGCATGGCGGACGTAGGCGACGCGGAGGTATCCGTCGGGGACGAGGTAGTCATTTTCGGCGGCGAGCCGGGGCAGATAAACGAGCTTGCGGACGTCGCCGGCACGATAAACTACGAGCTCGTGTGCCTTGTCGGCAAGCGCGTGCCGAGAATATACAAGGGCTGAGATACCTGAGATGCCGAAAAATACGATAAAACGAAAAAACACGGAGGGGCAATATAAGGATGGTGCTTGACAGAAAAGAGACGACGGTGGCGTACAGGTGCCCGTCCTGCGGGGCGGGAGTCATGAGCCTTGTCGGGGCGTTCTCGCTCTCGGCGGATATGATACGCATGAGATGCTCCTGCGGCGGCAGCGAGATGACGATACAGTACAGGCAGGACAGAAGGGTCAGACTGACGGTCCCGTGCCTCTTCTGCCCGACGCCGCACACGTTCACCGTCGGCGACGATATATTCTTCCACCGCGAGGTGATGTCGTTCGGTTGCGCGTATACGGGCGTCGACATATGTTTTTTCGGTACGAAGGACGCGGTGATGAAGGCGCTGTCGGATTCTGAGAGGGAGCTGCTCGAGCTGCTCGGCGGCGCGGACCTTTCGGAGCTTGAAAAGGTCAGAAAGCGCGCGCTTTCCGACCCGCAGGTCTACGACATCGTGAAGTTCGTCGTCAGCGACCTTTGCGAGGAGGGGAAAATACACTGCGGCTGTCCCGACGGCAAAGGCGAATACAGCGTTAAGATCGAGGACGACAAAATAAAGGTCTTGTGCGAGAGGTGCGGCGCGCAGGCGGAGTTCCCCGCCGACAGCGTTCTCTCCGCGCACGAGTTTCTCGACGCGGATAAACTCGATTTGAAGTAACACCGCCGCCCGCTCCGCATATGATGAAATTGGGAGGGGAACCCCCGCCCCATCATACAACATGGAGGTACTGACATGGGTAACTGCCTTTGCGGAGCGTTTGACGACAACAATCTTTGCTGGATCCTCATAATCGCTCTCGTTATAATCTTCTGCTGCTGCTCCGGCAACAACTGAAAAGAGATATAGATCCATACGCGGCGGGTGCATACGGCGCCCGCCGCGCGGCTTTTGTGCAAAAAGAGGGAAAGAGGTTGATTTATCGTCCGCGCGGTGATAAAATAAAATAAGCGGCACAAAAAACACCGAGGTTTTTGTATATGGAAAGGGTCTCAAAACACGAATATTATCTCGATATCGCCGAGACTGTCTCCGAGCGCAGCACATGCCTGCGCCGCAGATTCGGCGCGATAATAGTCAAGAACGACGTAATAGTTTCGACGGGCTACAACGGCGCGCCGCGCGGCAGGAAGAACTGCTGCGACCTCGGCACCTGCTACCGGGACAAGCTCGGCATCCCGCGCGGCGAAAGGTACGAGCTCTGCCGCAGCGTCCACGCGGAGGCAAACGCGATAATTGCCGCTCCGCGCGATCAGATGATAGGCTCGACGCTCTATATGTGCTGCACCGACCCTAAAACGGGCGCCGTTTTGGGCGGCACGAACAGCTGCATGATGTGCAAGCGGCAGATACTGAACGCGGGCATCGCGACCGTCATAATCCGCGACGAGGTCGGAAGTCACCGCATTATAGACACGCGCGAATGGATAGAGAACGACGACTCGCTGTCCGGCGCGACGGGATATTGATATTCTATGGCACAAGATACTGCCACTGCCCCGAAAACGGTGCTCTTTCCGCTTGCGGAGGACGACGGGGAAAAAACGGAAGAGAAAAAGGTGCTTTTCGTCTGCACCGGAAACACATGCCGCTCGCCGATGGCGGAGGCGGCGGCAAAGTCACAGGGACACAAAGGCGCGTTCTCGCGCGGCATCGCGGCACACGAGGGCGACCCTATATCGGAGGGCGCAAAGGAAGCGCTCAGGGCTGCGGGTATATTGCCGACGAAGGACAACGACTACGTCTCGCATACGGCGAAAAACGCAACCGCAAAGGATCTCGCGTCCGCAGACGTGATATACTGCATGACGGGGGCTCACGCCATGAGGCTGATTTTGTCTTTCCCTCAGTTCGCGGGCAAGATATTTGTCATGCCGAAGGAGATAGAGGACCCGTTCGGGGGCGGCGCCGAAGAATATAAAAAGGCGCTTGCCGAAATTATATCGGCGCTTGCCGAAATTTATCCCGAAGCATGACGGACATAACGGAGGGCTTTGATAAAGCCCATGCAATAAGGATAAAGGACGCCGACGAGAGCACGGTTGAGGAGCTTTTTTCGCTCGAGAGGGAATGCTTCGGCGACGAGGCGTGGAGCCGGGAGAGCATACGGGGAGCCCTTGATAACGACAGCTATATCACCGTCGCCGTGAGGCGCGGCGGGGCGCTTGCCGCTATGGCGTGCGCCGTCGCCGTCCGCGACGAGGCGGAGATAACGAAGGTCGCCGTCCTGCCGGAATTTCGCAGGCAGGGGCTCGCGAGGCTCGCTTTGGACGAGCTTTCGAGACGCCTTTCGGAGAGCGGCGTCAAAAGACTTCTGCTTGAGGTCCGCGAGGGGAACACCGCCGCGATGACGCTTTACGGCTCGCTCGGCTTTACAAAATATTCGTCGCGCCGCGGCTATTACGCCTCCCCGCGGGAGGATGCGGTGCTGATGGAAAAGAGAATATAACGACGATATTATAAATAAGGAGAGAGGGGAGATCTTTCCCCGGCATCTTTTGTGAACATACTTGCAATAGAGAGCTCCTGCGACGAAACGTCGGCAGCCGTCGTTTCGATGGGGGAGCGCGAGAGGAGCGTATTATCAAACATAGTCGCCTCTCAGATAGAGATACACAGGCGCTTCGGCGGCGTCGTCCCCGAGGTTGCGGGGCGGGCGCACATCGAGTGCGTCGCGAGGATAACGGCGGAGGCGCTCGGCGAAGCCGGTCTTGACATGGAAGGTGTCGATGCCGTCGCGGTGACGAACAGACCGGGACTTATCGGGGCGCTGCTCGTAGGCGTAAACTTCGCGAAGTCGCTCGCGTTTTCGTGCGGGAAGCCGCTCGTTCCCGTAGACCACATAAGAGGGCACGTCGCGGCGACGTACCTTTCGTACCCGGAGCTTGAGCCGCCGTTTTTGGCGATGGTGGCGTCAGGCGGGCACACGAGCATAATAGACGTTAGGGGATACACGGACTTTCGCGAGATAGGACGCACGAGAGACGACGCGGCGGGCGAGGCGTTCGACAAGGCCGCCCGCGTGCTCGGCATACCGTATCCCGGCGGCGCGGGAATGGACAGGCTCGCGAATGACGGGGATCCGAACGCGATAAAATTTCCGTCTCCCGCGATGGCGAAGGAAACGCTCGAGTTTTCGTTCTCGGGACTTAAGACTGCGGTCATAAATCACGTCAACACCGCGAATATGAAAGGGCTTGAGATAAATCGCGCCGATGTCGCGGCTTCGTTTACAAAGGCGGTGTGCACGGCGATAACATCTCACCTTTCGACGGCGCTCGAAATGACGTGGGCGGAAAGGCTCGTCCTCGCGGGAGGCGTCGCCGCGAACTCGCATCTGAGGCGCGCGGTCGGCGATATGTGCCGCGGACGCGGCGTCGGTTTTTACACCCCGCCCGTGTCTATGTGCGGCGACAACGGCGCTATGATAGGCGCTCAGGGGTATTATGAGTATATGGCAGGCGTAAGAGCAGATACGTCGCTGAACGCGTTCGCGTCTGGTGAATGATGTCAGCCTGTGGAAAAGTCTGTTGAAACTGTGGAAAAATATGTAAGTATGGAAAGCGGCGTGCCGAAACATAAGCTGTTTCGGGCGAAAAGCGGGAAAAAGAAGTGAAGATTTTCGTGAATTTCGGCGGCGCGGTGATAAATCTGCCGCAGGCGGCCGCAAAATGCATAAGCTCGGCGACGCGCGAGGAGCTTGCGGCGCTGATGGCGCTCCTTTCCGAGCCGCGCACGGGCGATTACGAGGACTATGCCGACACAGTCGCCGAAAAGGCGGGCATAACGAGGCAGGTCTTCGACTCGGCGCTGTCGTTCTGGCGCGGGGCGGGCATCATAGGCTTTGAGGCGGACGGAGATGCCGACGGCAATCCCGCCGGCAGCGGAGGCAAAGACGCAAAGCCCGCGCCGGAAAAGAAGTCCGCGCCCGTAAGAAAGCGCACGATGCCGGAGATGACGGGCGAGGAGGCGGAGGCGATAATGGAGGCATCCCCCGAGAGAAGGTCGCTTCTCAACGAGTGCCAGCAGGCGATAGGGCACATCTTCAATTCGACTGAGGCGGCCGTCATCCTTTCTATGAGGGAATATCTCGGTGTCGACGACGAATACATACTCCTTCTCGTCACATACTGTGCGCGCCACGGCAAACGCGGCGTCAAATACGTCGAGACGACGGCGTATTCGATGGTAGAAAGGGGAATAGATACGTCCACATCTCTCGACGAGTATCTCTCCTGGCGCGAACAGAGCGGCACGACCGAGAGCAAGGTCAAAAATCTGCTTGGCATGGAGAAGAGCTCGTTCACCCCGAAGCAGCGCGAAATGTTTGAGCGGTGGTCGCGCACCTTCGGATACGATTACGACATGATGGAGGCGGCGTACAACGCGACGGTCGATGCTATCGGCAAGCCCTCAATGCCGTATATGAACAAGGTGCTCGAGAGCTGGCACGAGCTCGGCTTCCGCACGCCCGACGAGGTCAGACCCGCAAAGAAGAGCGACGCTTCGGGCGGCACGTTTGATACATACGATTTCTTTGACCTTGCCGTGAAGCGCGGGCTCTCGCTCGGCAGCGGCGACGGTAAGAATGGGGAGTAAACGCCATATGGGATACAGAAGAGAGGATTACGAAAAGGTCAACGCCCTGCTCGCCGAGAGGCGCGCTGAGGCGGAGTCCGCGGCGGCGCGCAGGCTCAAGACGCTTTACGCAAAGCTGCCGGAGGTCGAGGAAATCGACAAAGAGCTGCGGCGGACGGCGGCAAAAATAGCGGACGTCGTTATCGGAAAAGGCGACAAAATCGGGGACCCGAAGGTAAAGATAGCGAAGATACAGGCGGAAAATCTCGCACTTCAGGCAAGGCGGGAGGAAATCCTCAAAAAGGCGGGATATCCGGCGGATTATACGGAGCCGCGCTACACATGCGAAAAATGTCATGACACGGGATTTGTCGGCACGAAGGAGTGCGTCTGCAGAAGGCGGGCGCTGATCCTTTCGGGATACGAGGGCTCGGGCATCGGAGAGCTACTTAAAACGCAGACGTTTGAGACGTTTTCGCCAGCTTACAACAGCGGCAGCGAGACGATAGCGCGCGCGTACAGCGTTATGAGATCATATGCCGAGGGATTTTCCGGCAGCGGGGACGCGAACCTGCTTTTGATAGGCGGGACGGGGCTCGGAAAGACCCATCTTTCAACGGCGGCGGCGGGCGTCATAATCGAGCGCGGATTTGACGTAAAGTACGAGACGGCGCAGAATATGTTTTCGGAGTTCGAGCGGTGGCAGTTCTACCGCCGCGAGGGCGACGAGGACCCGACGTCGCGTTACTTTGACTGCGATCTGCTCATAATAGACGATCTCGGCTGCGAGCTTCAGCGCCAGTTCGCGTCGTCGTGCCTGCTCAATCTTCTGAACACGCGCGTGCAGTACGGGCGCAGCATGATAATAAGCACCAATCTGAACGCGGAGGAGCTGAGACGCCGCTACGACGACAGGATAACGAGCCGGCTTTTCGGCGGATTTTCGGTGCTGCTCTTCGAGGGGCGCGACGTCAGGGCGGAAAAGCTCAGGGGAAAATAAAATCTACGCTCATAAAAGTATGAAGGAAACGCCGCGGGTATCGTGAAACGGATGTCGGGAGATAGTATATATTATGGATAAGAAAAAAGCGAAGAGGGCGGTCCTTGCCGTCGTGATCGCAGCCGCGGCGCTCGGGATCGCGGCTGCGGTATACGCGCTAATAATAAACGGCGTTGTCGTCGGCGCGGCAAAGGAAAAGCTCGTCGGCATGGACGAGGCCGTATCGTTTGACGCAGACTGCATCCTTGTGCTCGGCGCGGGTCTCAAGCCGGACGGCACGCCGAGCGATATGCTTGCGGACAGAATCAAGACCGCCGCACAGCTTTACGAAGCCGGGGCGGCGCCGTGCATCCTGCTGTCGGGCGATAATTCGCGCAAGGACTACGACGAGTCGACGGCGATGAGAGAGTATGCGATGTCGCTCGGAGTGCCCGAGGACGCGCTCGTCTGCGATTATGCGGGATTTTCGACATATGAGAGCATATACCGCGCACGCGATGTTTTCTCTGCCGAAAAAATCGTCATCGTGACGCAGAAATACCATCTTTACCGCGCGCTCTATATCGCGGAGGCGCTCGGAGTCGAGGCGATCGGCAAGGATGCCGACATAAGGCAGTATGCGGGGCAGGCGATGAGGGATATTCGCGAGGTGCTCGCGAGAAACAAGGACTTCATATATACTATTGCAAAGCCCGAGCCGAAATATCTCGGGGATAAAATTACGCTCCCGGCGCGGGAGACGGAGTGAGGGGCACATATTTATGGCGTGGAGGCGCACGGAAGCGCCTCCACGTTTTTTTTGCGGAATGCCGCAGGGGCGCTTTTTTAGCGCTCTGTCACGCAACATTCACAAAAACCTCAATATTTTTTTGCCTTTGATACTTGACAAACCGCCCCGTGCGTGGTAAATTATACTCAGCAGTTAGCACTCGGCATCTTTGAGTGCTAAAAATCATCCGCAGGAGGGGTTCGTATGTCAGCGCGCGGCGAAAGCACAAATAACGACGGCGGGCTGACCGAACGCCAGCGGCTGATACTGCGCGAGATAGTGGATGCACATATCAAAAACGGCGAGCCCGTCGGCTCAAAGGCATTGACGAACATAGGCGGCAGGGAATATTCGTCAGCGACGATAAGAAACGAGATGGCGGCGCTCGAGGAGCGCGGGTATCTCGAGTCTCCCCACACCTCGTCGGGACGAGTGCCGACCGAACTCGGGTACAGGTTCTACGTCGACTGGCTGCGTCAGAGATACGACATGACGACGCGCGAGCTCGAGAGCCTGAATTCGGTCGCGGCGGCGAAGATGTCAGAGCTCGACGGCATACTTGAGACTGCGGCAAAGCTCGCGTCTTCGATGACGAACTACACGGCGCTCGCAGTCATGCCGAGGCACACGGGCGGCACCGTCAAGCGGTTCGAGACGGTGCTCCTCGACGAGCACGACCTGCTTCTTATAATAATGGTAACGGACGACGACATAAAGACCGTCCGAGTATACAGCGAGGAGCCGCTTACAAAGGACGACGCCGCAAAGCTGTCCTCTCTTCTGAACAGGTACGCGGCGGGCGTTACGGCAGAGTCGATAACGCTGCCCGTTATGATGAAGATGGAGGAGGAGATGGGGCGCTTGGGCGCGCTCATATCTCCGATAATAAAGAACATATACGAGGCGATGCGCGGAGGCGGCGGCGAGGTCAAGGTCGACGGCGTCGACAACCTCCTGCAGTATCCGGAATATTCCGATATCAGGGCTGTCAAAAATCTTTTGTCGATGATAGACAGGCGCGACGACATAGTGAAGCTCGTTTCGGATTCTCCGACGGACGACACGAATGTGTATATCGGCAGCGAAAACGCCGTCGACGTCGGCGGAAATTCTTCGATAGTGTTCCGCACGATCAAACATAACGGCGAGGTCGTCGGCGCGATAGGAGTTATCGGACCGAGACGCATGGATTATTCGCGCGTCATAACGCTTATAGAAGGGCTTGCGGGCAGCATTTCGGACGCGGTATCTCACGGCGAGCTGCCGCGCGAGCTTCTGCCGCCCGGGAATGAGACGCCCGATGACGGCAAACAATAACAAAAGGACAAGGACAAGGTGAGGCTTGACATGACGGATGAAGAAAAGACAGGTATAAAGGGCGAGGACGAGGCCGCAACAGAACAGGAGCCGAAGACGCCCGAGACCGAAGAAGGCGCGCCCGAGGCTGCGGAACACGGACAGCCCGGTGAAAGCGAGGGCACGGAGCCTGCGGAAGAGGAGCACACGAAAAAGCGCGACAAAAAGAAGCGCGAGCTCGAGGCAAAGGTGAAGGAGGCGGAGGCAAAAGCCAAGGACGCCGAGGACAAATACCTGCGTCTCGCCGCGGAATACGACAACTTCAGAAAGCGCAGTCAGAAGGAGCGCGAGGGGATATACGGCGACGCGTATGCAGACGCTCTCTCAAAGCTCTTGCCGACGCTCGACAATCTCGACCGCGCCGCACAGTATCAGGACCCCGAAAAGCTCGCCGAAGGCGTGAAGCTCATATTAAAGGGAGTGCCCGACTTGCTAACCTCGCTCGGCATCGAGCAGTTCGGCGAGCCCGGCGACGTCTTTGACCCCGCGATGCATTCGGCGGTGGCGATGGCGGAGGCGTCCGAGCAGGAGCCGGGGCACATCGTCGCGGTATGGCAGAAGGGATACAGGCGCGGAGACAAGATACTCCGCTATGCGGCGGTCACCGTCGCGGGCGAAGGCGCCTGAAAATAAGCGCGTCGAGAGACTGGCTTCCTCGCGGCACATCACAGCGCTTTTCAAATAGCAAAAAAGTCAATTTAAATTCTTGAAGGGGTTCCGGGGGGACTTCTTATAAGAAGTTCCCCCGGCTTAAATAATAAATATATTTGGAGGAAAAAAGAAATGGCAAAGATCATAGGCATAGACCTCGGAACGACTAACTCATGCGTGGCGGTTTATGAGGGCGGCGAGCCCACCGTCATCCCGAACCCGGAAGGCGCGCGGACGACCCCGTCCGTCGTGGCGTTCTCAAAGACAGGCGAAAGGCTCGTCGGTCAGGTGGCAAAGCGCCAGGCGATAACGAACCCGGACCGCACCATCATGAGCATCAAGCGCGACATGGGTACCTCCCGCAAGGTGAGGATAGACGACAAGGAATACACACCTCAGCAGATATCGGCGATGATACTCTCGAAGCTGAAGTCCGACGCCGAGGCGTACCTCGGCACGACGATCACGCAGGCGGTCATAACGGTTCCCGCGTACTTCTCCGACGCGCAGCGTCAGGCGACGAAGGACGCCGGCAAGATAGCGGGACTTGAAGTCCTCCGCATCATAAACGAGCCGACGGCGGCGGCGCTCGCATACGGCGTCGACAAGGAAAACGACCAGAGGGTCATGATATTCGACCTCGGCGGCGGCACGTTCGACGTTTCGCTCCTCGAGATCTCGGACGGCGTCTTTGAAGTGCTCGCGACCGCGGGCAACAACCGCCTCGGAGGAGACGACTTCGACCAGCGCATCATAGACTGGATAGCGGAGCAGTTCAAGGCGGAGAACGGCGGCATCGACCTCCGCTCCGACAGAATGGCGCTCCAGCGCCTCAAGGAGGCGGCAGAGAAGGCGAAGATAGAGCTTTCGGGCATGACGTCCACGAACATCAACCTGCCCTTCATCACGGCGGATGCGACGGGTCCGAAGCACTTCGACGCGACGCTCACGAGGGCTAAGTTCAACGAGCTGACGGCGGATCTCGTCGAGAAAACGATGGGACCGACGAAGCAGGCGCTCGCCGACGCGGGCATGACGGCGGCTCAGGTCGACAAGGTGCTCCTCGTCGGCGGCTCCACGCGTATCCCCGCAGTTCAGGACGCGCTCCGCAATTTCATCGGCAAAGAGCCGTTCAAGGGCATCAACCCCGACGAGTGCGTCGCTATCGGCGCGGCGATACAGGCGGGCGTTCTCGGCGGCGACGTCAAGGACCTCCTGCTGCTCGACGTCACACCGCTTTCGCTCGGCATCGAGACGCTCGGCGGCGTATTCAATAAGATAATAGACAGGAACACGACGATACCCGTCAAGAAGAGCCAGGTCTATTCGACCGCGGCCGACGGACAGACGTCTGTCGAGGTGCACGTCCTTCAGGGCGAGCGCTCGATGGCGGCAGACAACACGACGCTCGGCAGATTCATGCTCGACGGCATACCGGCGGCGCCTCGCGGAGTTCCTCAGATAGAGGTCACGTTCGACATAGACGCGAACGGCATCGTCAACGTCACGGCGCAGGACAAGGGCACGGGACGCGAGCAGCACATCACGATAACGTCCTCAAGCAATATGTCGAAAGAGGATATCGACCGCGCCGTCAAGGATGCGGAGAGATACGCGGAGGAGGACAAGAAAAAGCGCGACCTCATCGACGCGAAGAACGCCGCGGAAAACATGATCTTCCAGACGGAAAAGACGCTCTCCGACCTCGGCGACAAGGTGACGGAGGACGAGAAAGCTCCCGTCAAGGCGGCTGTCGAAAAGCTCCGCTCCACAATGACTGCGGGCGACGAGACGGCGATAAAGGCAGACACAGAGGCGCTGCAGAAGGCGTTCTACCCGATAGCGGAAAAGCTCTACGCTCAGCAGCAGGCGAACGGTCAGAACCCCGGCGCCGGCGCGGGATTTGACCCGAACGCGGGCGGCAATCCCGGCGGCAACGGCGGGAACGGAGGCGACGGCGGCACATATTACAACGCCGACTACGAGGATAAGACGGACAAATAAGTCACCGTCAAACAAAACACAAACGCGGCTGCGGGGGAGGCTCCCCCGCGGCGCGCGCATTTAGCATTTATCTGAACTTATTTAAGGATCACTACTTATGGCGGAAAAACGCGATTACTATGAGGTGCTCGGCGTTTCCAAGACGGCGACGGACGACGAGCTGAAGCGCGCTTACAGGCAGCTTGCCAAGAAATATCACCCCGACATGAACCCCGGCGACAAGGAAGCCGAGGCGAAATTCAAGGAGATAAACGAGGCCTACGGCGTCCTTTCGGACCCGCAGAAGCGCTCGCAGTACGACCAGTTCGGTCACGACGCGTTCGATCCGTCGAAGGGCGGCGTCGGCTTCAACGCGTCGGACTTCGACTTCAGCGATATACTTTCGAGCATTTTCGGCAGCGGATTCGGAGGCTTCGGAGGTTTCGGAGGCGGCGGCTCGTCCCGTCGGAACGGACCGAGAAGGGGAGACGACGTCATGCAGTCGGTGCTCGTCTCGTTTGAAGAGGCGGCGTTTGGCTGCAAGCGTGAGGTCAACTATCCCTGCATCGTAAAATGCGACGAGTGCGGAGGGACGGGAGCCGAAAAGGGAACGAGCGCTGAGACATGCCCGACGTGTCACGGCACGGGTCAGGTCACGACGACGCAGCGCACCCCGTTCGGAATGATGCAGTCCTCGCACGCATGCGACAAGTGCCGCGGGACGGGAAAGATAATAAAGAACCCGTGCAAAAACTGCCGCGGGACCGGATACATCAGGATAACGAGAAAGATAGAGGTCACGATCCCCGCCGGCATCGACAACGGGCAGCGCATAGCGCTTCGCGGCGAGGGCGACGCGGGGAGAAACGGCGGTCCGTCGGGAGACCTCATAATCACGGTCGGTGTCCGCGACCATCAGACGTTCGAGCGGGACGGATACGATATTTACTGCGAGGTGCCGATCACGTTTGCGGAGGCGGCGCTCGGCGCAACAATAAAGGTGCCGACGCTCGAGGGCACTGTGGACTACGATATCCCCGAGGGAACACAGACGGGGACGACGTTCACGCTCGCCCGCCGCGGGATACAGTATGTGAACAACGCAGGCAGAAAGGGAGACCTGCATTTCACAGTAGTGATAGAGGTGCCGAAAAATCTCACGCCGCAGCAGAAAAAGCTGCTTGCCGATTTCGCCGATTCATGCGGCGAAAACAACTACGCAAAGCGAAAGAAATTCCGCCGCCTTTTCGAAAAGGATAAATAAAAAAAGAGCATGACCGCGCCGGTGAGCCCCAACCGGCGCGGCACTTTTGTTGTCAGGAAGAAATTTTAGGCATTCGCATTACGGTTATCTGCATTTGAATAAAATATCGGACGGCATCCGCGAAAAACGCGTTTTTTAAAGGCGTAACCTAGAAAAAACGGACTTTTTACGCCCTCTTTTCTTTTTTTCGAAAATATGATACAATAAAAAGACAGCGCCTGCCGGACGCCGGCGGGAGAAGTTTTTATGATCAACAAAAAAGCACGGACAAGAGAGGTGCCGCATGAACGAATGGACAGAGGTTAAGGCATACGGCGAGCGCGGACTGCTCGACCTGATGTGCGCCGTTATGAGCATGATAGACGACAGGATACGGATAGAGGATTACGGAGATCTCGATGAGCTTATCCTCGACGGCGTTTACGGCGACCTTATCGACGAGACGGTTCTCCACGCCGACAGGGAGCATGCGTCCGTCTCCGTCTACATACCGAGCGAGAGATCGGTTGGCGAGGCGGTGTCGTTTCTGCGCGACCGCTTCCGTGCGCTCGGAGCGGACGTCACCGTCTCCACCGTCGGGCTTTCGGAAGAGGACTGGGCTGAGACGTGGAAGCAGTACTATCATCCGATAAAGCTCGGGCGCGTCGTTATCGTCCCCGCGTGGGAAAAATACTACGCCGCGCCGGGAGAAGTCACGGTGACTATGGACCCCGGGATGGCGTTTGGAACAGGAACTCACGAGACGACGCGGCTCGTCGTCGGTCTTATAGAAAAATACATGAAGCCCGGGCGCCGTATGCTTGATCTCGGCTGCGGCAGCGGGATACTGTCGATATGCGCCTCAAAGCTCGGCGCGGGCGAGTGCTTTGCGTATGACATAGACCCCGTCGCCGTGAGGATCACGGCTGAGAACATAAGGGAAAACGGTGTGACTAATGTGACGTGCGGCGTGTCCGACCTGCTCGCCGATGTCGACAAAGGCGGAAAATACGACCTTATCGCGGCGAACATCGTCGCCGACATCATCCTTCGCATGGCGGGGGACGTAGGCGGATATCTCGCCCCCGGCGGATACCTCATAGTTTCCGGCATCATAGAGGAGCGTGCCGCAGAGGTGACGGACGCGTTTTTGTCGCTCGGATACAGGCTTGTCGAAAAAGCGTCGGAAAACGGATGGTGCGCGGCTGTACTGACTGTATAAAAATATACCCCATACCAGCAAAAGGAACTATTTGACGGATGTATTTATGACTGAACAAAGGCAAATCGGTTTTTTGGACAGATTGGAGATAATATTATCAATCTTCAACAAAAAAGCCTTTGACAAATAGTATAAAATGCTGTATAATGTATTGGCAAGGCAGGAATGCTTTTTTTGTGATGCCTATGTAGGCGGGAGGTGCCCCATGCCGAGGTTTTTTGTCGACTCGGGACCGGACGTCGACGGACTTCTGACAATAACGGGAGACGACGCGCGTCATATCGCGCTCTCTCTGCGGTGCGCCGTCGGAGATATGCTAGAGGTATGCTCGGGCGGCACCGTGTACGAATGCCGTCTTGACTATGTGAGGCCAGAAAAAGTCACCCTCAGCGTCGTTTCCGAAAGGGAGGACCGCTCCGAGCTGCCGTGCCGCGTCACGCTTTACATCGCGAACCCGAAGGGGCAGAAGCTAGACTTTGTCATAGAAAAATGCACCGAGCTCGGCACGTCGGCGATAATGCCTTTTCTGTCGGAGAGATGCGTCTCACGCCCCGACGGCGGCGCCTTCGGCAAGCGGCTCGCCCGCTGCAGGCGCATCGCATACGAGGCGGCAAAGCAATGCGGAAGAGGTCTTGCCCCGACTGTCGGGGAGATGACGAATTTTAAAACCGCCGTCGAAGAAGCCTCAAAAGCCGACGTTCCTCTTTTTATCTACGAAAATGAGAAGGGACAGACGCTGAAGGACGCGGTCAAAGGAAAGCTCGGGCGCGGCGCTTCGGTCTCCGCAATGATAGGAGCCGAAGGCGGTTTTTCGCCGGAGGAGGCCGCGCTTGCCTCGGAGGCGGGGTTGACAGCCTGCGGGCTCGGTCCGCGCATTCTGCGGTGCGAGACGGCGCCGCTCTACGTCATGTCCGCGCTCTCTTATGAGGCTGAGCTGTGACGGCGGACACCAAATGAATAAATTTTTGCAACTTTTTATTTTCATACAGCAGTACGGAGGATAACATGCCAAACAGATTGTTCCAGAGAGTCATCCATCAGATGAAAGACGCCGTAGACCGCACAATAGGCGTCATCGACGAAAACGGCGCCGTCATCGCCTGCAGCGAGCTCGGCAAAATAGGTGAGATCCGTCAGGGCATCCGCGAGGAACTCTCGTATTCTTCCGAGAGCGTGACCTCCGGGGGGTACACATACCGTCCCATAGGCACGGCATCGAAGGCGGAATATATAGTGTTCGTCGAGGGCGAGGACCGCGCCGCCGACAAGACCGCCATGCTTTTGTCGATATCTTTTTCCAATATCAAGAGCCTTTACGACGAAAAATACGACAAGAGCTCGTTTATCAAGAACATAATCCTTGACAACATTCTTCCGAGCGATATTTATATCAAATCGAAGGAGCTCCATTTCAGCACGGAGGAGGTCAGGGTCGCCTTCCTCATCAGGTTCAGCGCAAAGTCCGAGATGCTGCCGTATGACATCATACTCAGCATGTTCCCGGACAAGACGAAGGACTACGTCATCAACATAGGCGAACGCGACATTGTGCTCGTCAAGGAAATAAAGCCCGGCACCGACATCCGCGAGCTCGAGCGCGCGGCGAAGAACATCTGCGACACGCTTCAGACCGAGTTCTTCACGAAGGCCTCGATAGGCATAGGCACTCCCGTTGACAACATCAAGGACCTTGCCCGTTCCTACAAGGAGGCGCAGGTCGCCCTCGAGGTCGGCAAGGTGTTCGATACCGAAAAATCCGTCAACAGCTACGACAACCTCGGCATAGGAAGGCTCATATATCAGCTTCCGACGACGCTCTGCGAAATGTTTTTGCACGAGGTCTTCAAGGACGGCTCGATAGATTTCCTCGACCGCGAGACGCTTATGACGATACAGTGCTTCTTCGAAAACAACTTGAACGTGTCCGAGACGTCGCGCAAACTGTTCGTCCACCGCAACACCCTCGTTTACAGGCTCGAAAAGATAAAGAAGCTGACAGGACTCGACCTGCGCGAGTTCGACCACGCGATAACGTTCAAGGTCGCCCTTATGGTCAAGAGGTACCTTGTCTCAAAGCCCGTCAAGTTCTGATAAAACTGCCGCCATGCGGCACTGACACAGAGGTTTTTTAATGATAGATTTTACAAATGTTATTAAGGCATATCCAAACGGTACCGTCGCTTTAAACGGAGTGAACCTCCATATAGACGACGGAGAGTTCGTATTCGTCGTCGGCGCGACCGGCGCGGGCAAAACGACGCTCATGAAGCTTTTGCTCAGAGAGGAAAAAGCAACATCCGGTACGGTAGTCGTCGATAACACGGATCTTTCAAAACTGTCATATCTCAGAGTACCGCATTACAGGCGCAAGCTCGGCATCGTGTTCCAGGACTTCAGGCTCTTCCCCAAAAAGACAGTATACGAAAACGTCGCCTTCGCGATGCAGGTCGTCGGAGTGCCGAACAAGAAAATAAAGAAGCGCGTCCCCGCGCTCCTCAATACCGTAAGTCTCGGGGATAAGTCGAACTGCTTCCCGAACGAGCTGTCGGGCGGCGAACAGCAGAGAGTCGCCCTCGCGCGCGCGCTCGCGAACAATCCGAAGATAATCATCGCAGACGAGCCGACGGGAAATATCGACCCGAAGATGTCGCTCGAGATCATGAACCTGCTCGTCAAGATAAACAAGCTCGGAAAGACGGTGCTCGTCGTCACGCATGAGAAGAACCTCGTCGATTATTATCAGCAGCGAGTTATCATGATAGACGGCGGCGTCGTTTCTGACGACAGGGTCGGAGGTATGTTCGAATGAAACAGTATAAATTTTCATATTTCTTCGGGCAGGCTGTCCGCGGGCTTTGGCGCAACGGCGTCATGAGCTTTGCGTCGATAGCGGTCCTCATGAGCTGCCTTGTCGTTCTCGGCAGCTTTACGATGCTTGTCGCGAACATCAACGTCAACCTTGACGAGCTCGGGCTCCAAAACGAGATAATGGTTTTCGTTGAGCCCGACCTCACGGATGACGAGCTTCTTCGCGTCGAGCAGATGATAAGAAACATTTCCTACGTCGGCGAGGTAAGGCATATCACGAAGGACGAGGCTCTCGACTACATGATAGAGCAGGTGGGCGAGGAGAACCGCGATCTTTACGAGGCATACCGCGACGACAACCCGCTTTCGGATTCTTTTGAGATAACGAACATAGACGGCGCGCACTACACGGACGTGACGTACAGCCTGAGCCAGATTGAGGGCATACGCAAGACGCGCGATCAGCGCGAGCTCGCCAACATGATGCAGTCGCTGAAAAACGGCGTCACCCTCATCTTCTCATGGTTTCTCGTCATTCTCTTCGTCGTCAGCGTTTTTGTCATAATCAACACGGTAAAGCTGTCGGTGTATTCGCGCAAGAACGAGATCGTGGTAATGAGATATATAGGCGCGACGGGGCTTTTCATTGCGCTGCCGTTCATAATAGAGGGCGCGATGATAGGTCTTGTTTCGAGCATGATAGCTTATTTGCTTGAAAATGTGCTCTACGGCTATATTCAGTCCTCCATATCGGATATCGTTTCCATAATCCATATAATACCGCTCTCCGATCTGAGACTGCCGATGTTCTTTGGCTTTGCCGCCGTCGGAATACTGACCGGCGTTATCGGAAGCGCGATATCCATCTCAAAGTATACAAGGAACTGACGCGGCGTTTTTGCCGTTGATCTTTACGAATTTCGAAAAAGAAAGGCGGGTCTTTGAATATGAAAACAGAAAAGGTGTCGCGCGCGCCTGTGATAAGGCTGGTCAGTGCGGTGCTTGCATTTATTATGCTTGCCACGGGCGCCCTTTTCCTGAGCGAGAGTGCGACGGTCAGCGCCGCGTCCGACAAGGCGAGCGACTTCAAAAACAATGCCAGCGTCAAAAAATATCAGAAGCAGATAGCGGATATAGAGAATCAGGCGAAGGACGTCAAAAAGAAGATAGAGTCCCTGTCGAACAATGTTGACGACCTCCTTCAGAAAAAGACATACTACGATAAGCTCATAGAGATATACGACAGCAAGATAGAGGAGAGCGAGGCGTACATTGCCGAGCTCGACAAGCAGATAGAGGAGATCGACGCTGACATCGAGAATAAGGTGGAGAGCAGCGAGGAGCTTTACGAGCGGATAAAGGAGCGCATGGTAGTCTCCTATGAAAGCGGAGGCACGAACGCGACTTATCTTGAGGTGATCTTCGGAGCCGAGAGCGTCATTGACTTTCTAGTCGGGCTCGAAAACGCCGTCAGCATACTTTCCTACGATTCGGACCTCATGACGGAATACAGAGAACTGACCGAGGAGCTCGCCGAGGAGCGCGAGCTCGCAGTTGAAAACCGCGACGCACAGAAGGACGTCGCATCGTCGCTCGAGGCGAGCCGCGCCGAGTCGGAAAAATTGCAAAAGGATAGCCAGGAGCTGCTCAACGCGGCACAGCTCGACCTCAAGTCGAGCCAGGATATGCTCGACAAGCTCGAGGCTCAGGAAAAGGCGGCGGAAAAAGAGCTTGACAGCTTCATTGACGACCTGATAAAGAAGCAGGGAGCGACGCAGTCCGTCGCGGACGGCGAGTTCATGTGGCCTCTCGAAACGAGGTTCAACAAAGTCAATTCCTATTTCGGAAAGCGTAAAGATCCGTTCGGTTCCGGAAAGATAAAGAACCATCAGGCGCTCGATATAAACGCCGCGATAGGAACGAAGGTGTATGCTTCCAACAGCGGGACCGTCGTCAAATCCGTATACCACGCGAGTTACGGTTATTACATAATGATAGACCACGGCGCAAAGGTGTTCTCGCTTTACGCGCATTGCAGCAAGCTGCTCGTCAAGGAAGGAGAGAAGGTCGAAAAGGGCCAGCTCATAGCACTTACGGGCGCGACCGGCTCCGTCACGGGACCGCATCTCCACTTTGAGATGAGAGAGGGCAACACGAGGGTGGATCCTCTGAAATATGTGAGCGTGCCGTAATCACGTTATCCTGAAAGGAGGGGCAAAAGCCTGTGAAAATTAAAAGAGATTTTTTGTCCGGACCGAAAAGATCCGTAAGCGCGCTTCTTGCCGCCGCCATTGTATTTCTGAGCTTTTCCGCAGTTCGCGTCATCTCCGTAAACGCGGCGTCATCAAATTCCAACGATGATGTTGCCAAGCATGAGGACAGGATTGAAGAGATAAAGCGCGAGCAGGAAAGAATAAGAAACGAGATCGCGAACCTTTCAGACAGCATCGACGACCTTATGAAGGAAAAGGCGTATTACGACTCGCTCGTTGAGCTCAGTGACGAAAAGATAGCGGAGGCTGAGCTTCTCGTCGAGGCGATGCGTGCGCGTTCGCAGCAGTACGCGGACGATATCAAGAAAAAGCAGGACGAACAGGCGCAGCTCTATGAGGATATCAAGGAGCGCATGGTGGTGTCCTATGAGTCCGGCGGAACGTTCGCTTCATATCTCGAGGTGCTCTTTGACGCGGAAAGCATCATGGATTTCCTTATCGGGATAGAGAACGCCGCAAATCTCATGAGATATGACACTTTGCTCATGAACGAGCAGAAGCGCCTTGAAAAAGAACTTGACGAAGCGAAGCAGGCGCATGACAAGAGCCTTGCCGACGAGGAGGCAGTGCTTGCCGCACTCGAGACCGACCGCGAGGAGAACGACCGCCTCTCCGCTCAGAACGCGAGCCTCATAGACAACGCGATGAAGGATCTTGAGGAACGCGAGGAGATACAGAAGAAGCTCGACGAAGAGGAAGAGCGCGAAAACAAAGAGATCGAAGAGCTCATCGAAAAGATAATAAAGCAGCGCGAGGAAGAGCGCAAGGCGGAGGAAAGTCGTAAAGCCGAGGAAAGCCGTAAAGCGGAAGAAAGCCGCAAGGCGGAAGAAAGCCGCAGGCTTGAGGAGAGCCGTAAAGCCGAGGAAAGCAAAAACGAGGCCGGCAGCGGCGGAGCCGCGGAGGAGACGACAGGCGCTCCCGAAACGACATCTCCCGAGCCCCCCGAGGACGGAAAGGTGACGTACCTCTGGCCGCTCGACGAAAAATACACTAACATAACCTCGCGCTTCGGATACAGGAAAGACCCGTTCGGTTCGGGCAAGACGACGTACCACAGCGGCACCGACATATACGCTCCCAAAGGGGCAAAAATATACGCGGGCAGGGCAGGCAAGGTCGTTATATCCAAAAAGAGCTCGAGCTACGGAAACTACATAATGATAGACCACGGAGACGGGATATTCACGCTGTACGCGCATTGCAATAAGCTCATCTCGAAGGTGGGAGACTATGTCGAGCAGGGTCAAGTCATAGCGGAAGTCGGAGCGACGGGACATGTCACCGGAACTCACCTGCATCTTGAGGTGAGGATCGGCACCGAACGCGTCGACGCGCTCGATTATTTCACTGTACCTAAAGGATGACAAACGTGACAGAGCCTGAAAAAGAGCCGAAGATGAAAAAGAAATATTCCGTTTGGGTGACCGTCGCGGTGGCGGCGGTCGCCGCAATAATAACGTTTCAGATAACATACATCGCGGTCGACAGCGCATATGACAAAAAGGCGCAAAGCGGCGCCGGGACATCAGAGATAGAGCGCAAGCTCGCGGAGATAATGCAGCTTTACGACGAGCTCTATATAGGCGAGCTCGACGAATCTGACGCACTCGAAGCCGTCGTTGACGCATACGTTGCCGCGGTAGACAAATACGGCTCGTATATGACACCCGAGGAATACGCGGAGCGGATGGCGGATACGAACGCAGAGCTCGTCGGCATTGGGGTCCATGTGATCTACAATGCGGACAGCAAGTGCATAGAGGTCGTGAACACGATGCCGGACTCGCCGGCAGAGGAAGCCGGCATCCTTCCGGGAGACCTCATCGTCGCCGTCGGAGGCGAGACGGTGGAGAAGCTCGGATATTACCCCGCCATAGACAATGTCAAGGGCGAGGAAGGCACATACGTCGAGCTCACGCTTGTCAGCGGCGGTGAGACGAAGGACATCTCCGTCAAGCGTGCAAAGGTCACGGAGCAGACGGTGCTCCATCATGTGACAAGAACGGACGCGAGCGTAGGTTACATCCGCATACTGAGCTTTGATACCGGCACGCCGACGCAGTTTAAAGCGGCTGTCGAGGATCTGAAAAACAGCGGGTGCGACAGGCTCGTGCTCGACGTGAGGAATAACCCCGGCGGTCTGCTCGACTCCGTTACGGCGATACTCGACTACATTCTTCCCGAGGGGCCGATAGTGAGGCTCATCTCGAAGGACGGCAGCGTCGAAACAATAAATTCGGACGCCGACTGTCTCGACATGAAGATGGTCATAATATGTAACGAAAGCACGGCGTCGGCGGGTGAGCTTTTCACCTCCGCGATAAAGGATTACAAGCTTGCGACTATCATCGGCACAGTGACATACGGCAAAGGAACCGTCCAGTCGATAAGGCGGCTGCCGGACGGGGACGCGCTTTCGATATCGTATAAGATGTACTCGCCGCCGTATTCGGACAATTACGAGGGCGTCGGCGTTACGCCCGACATCACGGTCGAAATGGAGCCGGAGGTCGCAAACGTCAACATATACAAGCTCACCGAGGACGAGGACACGCAGCTCAGGCGTGCCATCGAGGAGATAAGAAAGTAACGCAAACTGATATAACCGAAAGGAAACCGCAGACATGGCAGAGTCCAAAAAGCAGCATTATACCGAAGAGGGATATCGCGCGCTCGTTGAGGAGTACGAATATCTGAAAAATGTGCGCCGCCGCGAGGTGAAAGACGCGCTCGCGCTCGCGCGTTCTTACGGAGACTTGTCCGAGAACAGCGAGTACGACGAGGCGAAGGACGAGCAGGCGAAGGTCGAGGGCAGGATAAGCGAGCTCGACGCGCTCATAAAGAACGCTGTCGTCGTTCACGAGGCGGAGGTCGACGAGAGCGTCGTCAGCGTCGGAGCCCACGTTAAGGTGTATGACGAGACGTTCGACGAGGAACTCGAATACAACATCGTCAGCTCGAATGAGGCGAACGCGCTTATAGGCAATATTTCGGATCAGTCTCCGATAGGCGCGGCGCTCATCGGCAAGCGCGCAGAGGATGAGGTGGAGATACACGTTCCGAACGGCTCCGTGCTGAAGATCCGCATCAAAGAGGTCGGAAGAACGAACAAAAACTGACCTTGAGCCGCAAAAGAATAAAGGCCGCTTTTCAAGGGAAAAGGGATAATGGAGGGACCTTGACCGGGCCCCTCCTTTTTAAAAACGTTAGAGAAAACAGGAGAACGGAAAATGAGCGACATGGAAAATGAAGTCGTTGAAAACGGAGGCGAGGAGCTTTCCGACGTAATAAGGATAAGGCGCGAGAAGCTGGACGCGCTGCGCGCCGCGGGGCTTGACCCGTATCAGAAGGTGAGATATGATTTTGACGCGTATACCGCCGACATCGTCTCGAATTTTGAAGAGATGGAGGGCAAGCGCGTCAAAATCGCCGGCAGGATGATGAGCCGCCGCGACATGGGCAAGGCGAACTTCATCGATATAGCCGACGGGAAAGGCAGGATCCAGTGCTATGTCCGCGTCAACGACGTCGGCGAGGAATCGTTCGAGCAGTTCAGAAAGTGGGATATCGGCGACATCATAGGCGTCGAGGGCGAGGTCTTCAGGACTAGAAGGGGCGAGATATCGGTCCATGCGTTCGCAATAGAGCTTCTGTCGAAGTCGCTTCTGCCGCTGCCGGAAAAATTCCACGGTCTGCGCGATACGGACATGAGATACAGGCAGAGGTACGTCGACCTCATAATGAACCCCGAGGTCAAGGACACATTCGTGAAGCGCTCGCAGATTCTCGCCGGGATAAGGGAATTTCTCGACGGCAAGGGCTTTCTCGAGGTCGATACTCCGATACTCACGACGCATGAGATAGGCGCGGCAGCGCGTCCGTTCAAGACATACCACAACACGCTCGATATACCGATGTTCCTCCGCATTGAGACGGAGCTTTATCTGAAGCGCCTTATCGTAGGCGGCATGGACCGCGTGTACGAGGTCGGAAGGATATTCCGCAACGAGGGCATGGACACGCGCCACAACCCGGAGTTCACGTCGGTCGAGCTTTATCAGGCGTTCACCGATTACCACGGGATGATGGATATCGTAACCGAGCTTTATCCCGCGCTCGCAAAGAAGGTCTGCGGCAGCACGGTCATAAATTATCAGGGCACGGAAATAGACCTCGGAAATTGGGAGCGGCTCACTATGGCGGAGTCCGTAAAGAAGTATTCGGGGATAGACTATTACGCGTGGACATCTGACGAGGACGCGAGAGCGGCGGCGACCGCGGCGGGCGTCAAGGTGCCGGACGGCGCGACAAAGGGAACTGTCCTCGCCGAGCTGTTCGACGCGTTCGTTGAGGACAAGCTCGTACAGCCGACGATCATATACGATTATCCCGTCGAGAACAGCCCGCTCGCAAAGCGCAAGGCGGACGAGCCCGCGTTCACGGAAAGGTTCGAGTATTTCATTTGCTGCTCCGAGATGGGAAATGCGTTCTCAGAACTCAATGACCCCATCGATCAGAGGGAAAGATTCGAGCGTCAGGTTGCGGCGAAGCACAGAGAAGACCCGAACAGTACGGCAAAGGTCGACGACGACTTCATCACCGCGCTCGAGTACGGCATGCCCCCGACAGGAGGTCTCGGCTTCGGCGTAGACAGGCTCGTCATGCTTCTCACCGACAGCCCGTCGATAAGGGACGTCCTGCTCTTTCCGACGATGAAACCATTGGGCGAGTAAAAGAGCCGAAAAAGCCCTTGTAGATCAAGCATTTTTGAAACCCGAAAAACGCCCGAAAAACACGATTTACATCAAACTTACATCAAACGATGCAGAAAATCGTGCAGGGGATGAAAAATCGCAGATTTTCATCGTGCAAGGGTTGAAAAATCGCATATTTTCTAAGATGGAATGGGCAATCCCATAGAGGGGTCGCCCATTTTCAAAAACAGAACAGAATGCGAGAGCAAAGCAATATGAGCGACAGCAGTTCTAAGAAATATATTGAAAACGAAACAGAAGAGGCGGCGCGGCTGTGTCTTCCGAACGGCAGGAATATTTACTGCGAGCAGTATGAAGGTGAATTTGCAGACTGCAATGTGATTCCCGAAATGCTGAAAATCCTTTCGGGAAAAACCATTGTGCAGCAGATGAAATATTATTATGTCACCGCGTCACACAGGTTTTATAGAACGGCTTACGGAGAGATAACAAAAGAGGATCTGCATGAATATGCAAAAAAGCTCTGCGATTACGACGGTGTTCGTGCGCTTATGATAAAAGACGGTATCTTAGATGGGACGTATTCATATTACGCCAACGAAGATAGAAGGACACTGGCGTTCTATCTCAGGAAGATATGAAGTTATGTATTGATCTATTGTTTGCCTGATAGTGTCACATTATATTGAGAAAACGTTCTTCCTATGCGGTCAGTTGCTTTTCGCGTGGGGAGAGCGTTTACTGTCAAGACGATAAAAAATGCTGCCTCTGATCGTTACGTACAAATCATACGTCAAATCGGAGCATATAGATGCGTTCGATACAAAACGAGGTTCAAAAAGTCAATTAAAACAACAAAAAGATTAAAAAAATGAAAAAAGAAAAAGTATACCTTGACGGTCTGCTGCATGATGTGGTAAAATATATTCAGCCGAGTTGCGAGCATACGGAAGAATTGACATGGCGGCGTTGATCGAACCAGCCAATATGTCGAAAAACCATTTTCACATGTAGTAACCGTATTTATTGCCTTGCGATAAAAATAAATTTAGGAGATCAAAAAATGGAAGATGAAAAACTGACACGAGCCAAAAAAGTTTTTGAAACATTATGTGCCGCACTGGACAAACATAATTGGCACTACACAAAGAATGAGGAAAATCTCAGTATTGACTGTAGTGCTCAGGGAGAAGATCTTCCGATGGATATCAATATCAGAGTTGATACCGACAGACAGCTTATAATGCTTTTGTCCCATCTTCCATTTGTTATTTCCGAGGATAAAAGGCTCGAAGTGGCAATCGCGACGAGCGTTGCGAACAATGACATGGTCGACGGAAGTTTTGACTTTGATGTTACATCCGGGCATATGTTCTTCAGATTGACGAGCAGCTTCATTGAAAGCGATATCGGGACAGAACTTATTACTTATATGCTTATGGTTTCCTGCTCCACTATCGACGCATATAATGACAAGTTCCTGATGATCTCTAAGGGGATGATGAGTATTCAGGACTTTATAGCAAAAGAGTAAATTTGGGGGGAAATGAGAATGGCTGAAACAAACAAAAAAGCTGTTGCTGAAACTGTATACGCTGATCTTTGTGCAACGCTTGACAAAAAAGAATGGCGTTATAAAAGATTCGATGATGATCTCGTTATCACATTTGGTGTCTCAGGAGAAGATATTCCAATGGAATTTGTTCTTGTTGTGGATGCTGAACGCCAACTGCTCAGGGTATTCTCCCAGCTGCCTTTTACGGTTCCGGAGGACAAGCGAATGGATTTGGCAATCGCTACATGCGTCGCAACAAACGGACTTGCTGATGGAAGCTTTGATTATGACATCGAAAAAGGGAAGATCGCTTTCCGCCTGACTGCTTCTTTTAGAGAAAGCAAGATCGGAGAAGGCTTATTTGCATATATCATCAGATGCTCAAGTTTTACGGTCGATCTGTTCAACGACAAATTCTTTGCTCTCAGCAAAGGATATATGAGCATCAATGACTTCATGACACAATCGAAATGATCGCACAGTGATATAAGATCGTGACAACAACAATCTCCGGAAATTCCCGGAGATTATTGTTATGTAAAGGCAGCTGCTGGTGGACAAAAGCTGAAAATGACTGCGGTTCTGAGCATTAAGCTGTCTTCTGACGTGTAAAATCATCCGAAAATCGTCCTGCGTGTATCGATTTGCAGTTTTCGGAGTCGTATCATAGTTCGTAATAAAAAAGGAGAATGTAATAATGAACGAAATTAAAAGCAGCGAGCTTCTCGAAAAAATAATTGAGTATGCAAAGTCATATGGCGACAATGTCGCATCGATTCTGACGGCTGAGAGATATTTGCTTTCTGTTATTGATGTCGTCTCCGGTGCATCATCGATCGATATCAACGATGATGATAAGACTAAGCTCCTTGATGTTATGAACGATTTTTTTCCGGAAGATATAGGATTTGAAAATATAAAAAGATCTCTTACCGAATATATCCGCACAAAAAAAGACTCTTCATACATCGACAGCCTGTACATACAGCAGTTGATATTCAAAGCAAAAGATGCCGTCAGAAAAAGCGGGAGCGACAGATTGGACCCGGATCTGCTTTTGAAGTATATTTTATCTGAACCGGATGATTTTATCAAATCAAATGTTATGAAGTATGCGAAAAGCGGTTCCGGCATAGGCGAAGAAAGTGCTGTTGGAGAAACCACGTTACTGAGCGATCAGGAAATGCGTCTCGACGGGGCGCTTGACAGGAAAGGCGAAGAGGGTCAACTGGAAGAGACGACAGAATGTGCAGAGACACCGAAGGAAAGCCCAAAGACAACGGTTGCAAAAATTACCGAAAAGGTGAAAAATATCTATGATCGCCTCGTCGAATCTGTTTACGGTCAGGATAATGCCGTGAGCGTTTTTACTGCCGGATACTTTCAGGCAGAGCTTCTTTCGCTAACAGATAAAAACAGAACGCGTCCGAAGGCGACGTTCCTTTTCGCGGGCCCTCCGGGCGTCGGGAAAACTTTTTTAGCAGAAAAAGCCGCGGAAGCTTTGGGACTTCCGTATCAGCGCTTTGATATGAGCGAGTATTCAGACCATGAGGCAAATATTGAGTTCTGCGGTTCTGATAACGTTTACAAGAACGGAAAAGAAGGCAATGTAACGTCTTTTGTTTCTAAAAACCCAAGGTGCGTAGTTCTTTTTGACGAGATAGAAAAGGCACATATTAATGTTATTCATCTGTTTCTGCAGATACTTGACGCGGGTCGTATCCGCGATAATTTCACAGATAAAGAGGTGCCTTTTGCCGACGCGATCCTGATTTTTACGACAAATGCCGGAAAGCAGCTTTACGAAGATCCCGAAAAGACGGATTTTTCGGGAACAACTCGCAAGGTTATTCTCAAAGCACTCCAAAATGATATACGTCCGGAAACCGGAACTGCATATTTTCCGGCGGCAATATGTTCGCGGTTTGCTTCCGGCAATGTTGTTATGTTCAATTATATAACAGCTCATAATTTGCGTGAGATCGCAAAAAAAGAAGTGATGAGGCATGCCGTTAATTTTGAGAAAGAAGTCGGCATAAAGGTTGAAATTGACGATTCAGTATATACTGCGCTGCTTTTTGCCGAAGGTGGAACTGCGGATGCAAGAACGATAAGGAGCAGAGCTGAGACATTTTTTGATGACGAATTGTTCGAACTGTTCCGTCTGATCGATTCAGACAGCACAGATACCAGGATAGAGGATATCGAATCTATACATATCGGAGTTGACCTGCCAACAGACAATAAAGAACTTTATGAACTTTTCGAACGAAGAGATTTGTTCGATGTCTTGGTGTTTTCATCTGAAGAACGCTTCGATCAATGTAAAGGATCCTGCCCGGAAACCAATTTTATAAACGCTTGGGACATTGAATCCGCAAAAAAGATCCTGCACGACCTCGATATCAGTTTTGTCCTTATTGACCTGACGTTCGGAAAGACCGGAAATGATGATTATCTAAACATCGAGGATGTGAATTCAAAATCGAGGGATTTCTTCCGGTTTGTAAGGGAGTTTCATCCTGAAATACCGGTTTATCTGCTTCAGACTCAGGAAAGAAAGTTTAACGCGGAAGAGAAGCTGTCGTTCCTGCGCCAGGGAGTCAGGGGTGTTATAGCTTTATCGGGAAGCGAAAACGGATTTGCCTCCGATATCAAAGCGATAAATGAGCAGCTTCATCAGCAGAAAAGCATGGAAACGCTCGCTAAAGCAAACAAGCTCATCTACTTTGAAACCGCGCAGTTCATAAGAAACAACGGAAGGTCTGCGGAAATAAAGCTGTTTGATTTTGAAATGAAGGTAGCTATTGATGCTGAGGATTCAAAAAATATACTCAGCAATGTTTCAAAACCTGACGTCCGCTTTGATAGCGTCATTGGCGCCGATGACGCAAAAAATGAACTCAAGTATTTTGTCGAGTATCTAAAAAATCCCAAAAAGTATATTGGCACCGGCGTCAGTGCTCCAAAGGGGGTACTTCTTTACGGCCCTCCGGGCACGGGCAAAACGATGCTGGCCAAGGCAATGGCAAGCGAATCCGATGTAACTTTTATTGCCGCAGAAGGAAATCAGTTTGTAAATAAATTTCAGGGAGAGGGAAGAGACAGGGTAAAAGAGCTGTTCCGCACGGCAAGAAAATATGCTCCATCCATCTTGTTTATAGATGAGATAGATGCAATCGCGAAGGAACGCAGAGGCGGGGAAAATTCGGCTGATATAGAAGTGACGCTTACAGCATTTCTGACCGAAATGGACGGATTTAAAAGCGATACAACAAAGCCTGTATTTGTCCTTGCCGCCACAAATTTTGATGTTGAACCGGGTACGGATAAGAGTCTTGACCCTGCATTGATGCGTCGGTTTGACAGGAGAGTGTACATAGATCTTCCTACAAAAGAAGAACGTATCCGATACATCCGTATTAAAATGGCTGAGAAGACCGCATTTGATCTGTCGGAAGAAAAAATAAACAATATCGCAATCAGATCTACAGGAATGAGTCTCGCTGATTTAGAGTCGATTATCGAACTATCGCTTCGCACTGCGATAAGAGACGGAAATCTAAAAGTAACAGATGATATCTTTGAGGAGGCTTTCGAGACATTCAACGGAGGAGAACCTAAAAAATGGGACATGGCGCAGCTTGAGCGCGTTGCAAGACACGAATCAGGTCACGCCTTCCTCTGCTGGCACAGCGGAGAAACGCCCTCGTATGTTACGATCGTCGCAAGAGGCAGCCACGGTGGATATATGCAGCATGATGACAATGAAGGAAAGGCCATCTATACAAAGGATGAGCTTTTGGCGCGGATTCGTACATCTCTTGGGGGGAGAGCGTCTGAAATCGTATATTACGGTGAAAAAGACGGCGTATCTACAGGCGCCAGCGGCGACCTTGTGTCTGCGACAAATTTGGCCAAACAGATTATCTGTAATTACGGTATGGACGATGAACTCGGATTGGCAGCAATAGATCCGCAAGAGGCGAAAAACGGAGGACTTGCTTACGATATCCGCAGATCGGTAAATAAGATACTAGATCAGGAGATGAAGAACGCCGTCCGGCTTATCAGTGAAAACAAGGCTGCCGTAGACGCATTGGTGGAGAAACTTATGTCAGAAAATCACCTCACTGGAAACGAAATCAAACGCCTTTTTGAAGAAATTGTAAAATGAGTTTCTAGTAAACGGAAGCCGAAAAAGGATTTTTGATCTATGTCTAAAAAGACAGCGTTTACATGTGCTTGCCGTGCTGTTTGATAAGCTCCGGAAACATTGTTTCCCGACGGTAAGATTTGGCAGAGGCGTATGCCAAATCTTGCCGAGAGCGTCACGGGCACAAATGTAGATAACGATGATCGCTCACAACAAAATGAAGCAAATAAAATAGAATTAAGTTTATGAAAACAATTTTTGACGATTCAATTGACTTTCTACTTGAAAACGCATGTGCAAGCATCCGTTATCTCGTGCGAAGAGATCTCTTGAAAATTCCCACTGATGACCCTGCCATGCTTGCGCTTCAGGAGGAAATTTTAAATCAGGCTAATGTACAAAAAATCCTTGCGGCGCAGTGTGAAGACGGTTGGCTTGGCCACGAGCTGCACGGAAACGACGGTATGGATCGTCTCTTGGGCGAACTTTTGAACGCCGGTGTGGAAAAGGAAAATCCGGCGGTACAAAAGGCAGTTCATGCGCTTGTGACGCCGGAAATCGCGTCGCAGCATAAGAATTGGTTCCGGGGAGGCGAGGCACTGGATGCAGAAGGTCGAGGCGGGAACCGTGCGGTAATGGCGCAGATCTTGTCATGGGTGAGATATCCGGAGGAATATCCCATAATGGCTGAACAGATAACGCTTGCTTTCGGGCACCTTTCTTCGGTGTTGTGTTATCATTCGGTGGACGATTTTACAATTTCGAAGAACGATACGCGATATTATAAGCCAAACGCCAAATTCCCCGGCGCAAATCATATTTCATTGCTTGCCGCAACCCAAAGCTGGAGAACCGATGAAAATTTGAAGACAGCAAAAGATGCGGCAAGGCATGCATATGAGCTCATGTGCAACGTCGATGAATTTATTACCTTTAAAAAGCCTGCGGAATATGGCGGAGGTTTTGTCGGTCCGTTTAATTATAATTGGCAGGCGCTTACGCCGATCACAGAGGAAAAGCTATATTCCATTATAAATGATCCGTATCCCTTTAGTTTTGCTTTTTGGCTCGGTTCTGTGTCGGGCGTGCCGGACTTTATGCTTCAGTCGACAGGCACCTATGAAGTTCTTGCAGATCTGCTTGCAAACAAGAAGATAGAAAACCTTTTGCCGGAAAAAACTTTTCATGCATTCCGGCAGGTGATGGGAAAAGAGCCGAGCATGCGAAAAAAAAGCGCCTAAAAATGCGATCTGACATATGCTATCCTTCGGGCGTGCTTTGATGTCTTGGCGTAATTGAAAAAAATATATTACAGCTGACGGGAGACGGACATGGCTTATGTATGAGATAAATCTCAAGATAAACGACGAGAGCGAGCTTTACAACCCGCTCGACGAGAGCTGCAGGACATTGAGCGGCGATGTGTCCGACTATCTTGTCGGGCAGTACGGCAAGAAAGAGTACGACGACGAGATCATATTAAAAATCAAATGCGGCGGACCTGTCGATTATGAGCGCGTGCGCGGAGCGTTTCAGGAGCTTATACGCGAGCAGGAGGTGCACAACAAAAATCAGAAGCGCATCAACAGGCTGAAGCAGCTTTGGCTGTTCTGCATAGGAGTTGTCTTTGTTGCCGCGGCGATCCTTTTGGACGGCATCCTCGGCTCCGTGCCGGTCGAGCTGATATCGATCGTCGGCTCGTTCGCAGTTTGGGAGGCGGCGAACATATGGATCGTGGAAAATCCCCGCACCCGCCTTGCAAAACGGACGCTGAAAAAGCTGAACTCGACAAAGATCGTGATAGAAGAGACGCGCGACGGCGAGTGAACGCGCAGCACACATGTTTCCAATAAAAAAACTGTCCCCGAAGAACGCCGGGGGGTCATAAAACAGTATCAAAAAAGCCGTTGACTTCACCGGGGAGCCGGTGTGTCAACGGTCTGATTTTCGGTATTCAGTTTTAATGGGCAGATGATAAACGAAAACTTAGCTTTTCATCGACTGAAATTCATCTTGAAGTAATCCGTACAAATACAGGTCTACCCAATTCCCCTCATTGTTTTGTGTCTGACTTCTCTGTACTCCCTCGCGCTTCATGCCCAGCTTTTCCATCAATCCAACTGACTTCACACCGTCAATGGC
>CANRKP010000014.1 GCA_947631245.1 uncultured Clostridia bacterium | reverse complement strand
GGGTAAAGTATGAGGGCTTCGACTTCGGAGACGGCGCCGACAAAATCTCTATGAGGCTGGCGGGATATGAGGCTGTGCTCGAGGTCAGGCTCGACTCAAAGGATGGCGAGCTTTTGGCAAAGTTCTCACCCGGAACCGGAGACTGGGGAAAATACAAGACGTTTGAGTCGGCTCTCGATTCGCTTGTAACGGGCAAGCATGACGTTTACATCGTTTTCCGCGGCTCAGTCAACGTCAACTGGTTCACATTCTCAAAATCATAAATCTCAAAAAGGCGCCCCGCTGCGGCATAAAGCAGCGGGGCGCACATTTTTATAAAGCAGGATATATTTGCCGCAGATCAAAGAAAATATTGACCTGTTTTCGGCGAGTTTGCAGACCGCCGGCACGGCAGGTGGTCATGACTTGTCTATGGTTTACTTCGTTATCGCGGCGTAATCAAAATATGCGCTTTCGCCGATTTCGCCTGAAATCCTTATGACGAGGGTTCCGCCTTTGGCGGCTGATAGCGAAGACTGTGCGGACGTGATCTTAAAATATTCGTCCCCCTCTGCAAGCCTTGCGGTGCTTTCGTCAAATACGAGCGAGCAGTATCCCCATTGTGCTAGAGAAGCAAGCTCCGCTGAGGCGACAGGGTCGCCGAGAGATGAGGGATCTGTCGCGATATCGCGAAGTTCGCGCGCCGTCAGCTTTCCGTCTTCGTCGACCGCGTAGATTTCGAGCTTCACCCGTCCCGTTTCAAATCCGAACCTGACGGTCAGCTCCGAAAGACCCTCGAGACCGTCGGCTTCAAATGCGAACGCCTCGGGCGCGCGCGTTATCATCCACTCGTATGTCGAGCCCTGATTTGCGTATCCGCCCGATGCCGCGGCGTCTTCGGTGAAGGCGAGCTTTTTCGTTTCGGCGTGCTCGCCGCCCGTGACCCTGACGCGGTCTACGTTTATATATGTGTCTGTCGAGGCGGAGTTTTTCCTGCCGGTGACGCGGACGGTCAGCACATGCGCGCCGTCAGTGAGCTCGCCCGAGTCAAAGAGCATCTCCCCGTCGTGCCTGTCTTTGGAGTAGCAGTCGACGGTGACCTCGTCTCCGTCGTCAAGGGAGAAGGTCATGATGCCGTGGTTCGGAGCCGTCGAGCCGAACCACTGTATGCGCGTGCCGTCAAAACGGAACGTGACGGCATCGCCTCCCGTCCTTGAATAGTGATTGTCCGAGAAGCTGCATCCCGACTGCGGTCCGCTCGACCAGCCGGAGCCGACGTACAAAAAGTGCCTGTCGAGCGCGCCCGCGTCGCTGTCGTTTATGTCTTCCGTAATTATCCTCACGGGAGCCGCATTTCCTTTGCCGTCCCCCGCGGGGACAGTCTTTTCTTCGAACGCTGTCACGTTTATTTCCGCCGACGCGCCCTCGAGCCCGTCGGATGTGACCTTTGCCGTCACAACGCCCGTTTTGCCGAAGATGGACTGAACGAAGAACGCAGTCCTTCCGCCCTCAAGCGCAATTTTTTCCTCGCCGATAAACCTGCCGTCTCCCTCGACCGTTATCGTTACTTTGTTGTCCGCGTAAGGGGCGACCGTCCCGTTTTCGTCAACGGCATAGACGGCGACGGAGACAAAATCGGAGCCGTCAGCCGTTATTGTGTCCGTCTCGGGAACGAGCACGAGCTTTACGGGGTCATCGGGGACCTTGACGGTCGTCTCCGCTTTCTTTTCTCCGTTTATGTAGCCGATGGCAACAAGGTCCGCCTTGCCGACGTCAATATTTGTAAATTCATATACGGGGTGGGGGAGGTTAGTGTAAAGCGTCGGCGTCTTTTTCCCGACGGAGACGCCGCCCGCGAACAGCTCCACCTCGTCGCAGTTGCTGAACACGGTGACGGTCTTCGGCGAGCGGGGAGTGTTGTAGCTCGCGATATAGACGACCGGCTCCGACGCCTCCGGATCCTTCTGCGATTTATAGAACAGGGACGGCATCTTTTCGAGGCGGAATATGTCGTAAAGTCCGCTGTAAAAGACGTTGTTCGTGTTCGTGTAGTTGACTTCGTTTTCGTAGTCGAACATGCTCCACGCAAAACCGCCGGCGCAGTATTCGTTCCCGAAATAATAATCGACAGCTTCGGCAAACGATTTTGTGAACGTCACGGCGTCCGCGTCCGATGCCCACGGGTAGCCGTGTCCCGAATACCAGTCCATAGAGTGCTCCGTGATTATGAACGGAGTGATGCGAGGCCTTTGAGGATATGTGTAGTTGACGGCGAAAATATCCTCGCCCTCGGCAAGATGACTGTCGCCGTATGATTCCATGCGCCGCACGCCGTGTGTCGGCCTCGTCGGATCGAGCTCCTTTGCGATATGGTTCGATTCATTATACAGCGCGTCGTTGTCGAACGATTCATTGACGCGCGTTCCCCAACTGACGATGGAGGGGTGATTTTTGTCCCTCGTTATCATCTCTCGGACGTTTTCAAGGTATATCTCCTGCCATTCCTCGCCGCCGACATACTGCCAGCCGGGCGCTTCTTCAAAAACGATGAGCCCGAGCCTGTCGCATTCTTCGAGAAACGCGGGGTCCTGAGGATAATGCGAGCAGCGGACGGCGTTGAAGCCCGTGTCCTTTATCAGCTTGGCGTCCGCGCGCTGATGGCGGTCATTTACTGCGCGCCCGAGCCACGGCCACATTTCATGCCTGTTTATGCCGACGAGCTCCGTTTTGACGTCGTTCAGATAAAAGCCGTCGTCCTCAAAGGAGAACCAGCGGAAGCCTATGGATGTACTGACGGAATCAAGGACGGTATCGCCGTCGGAAAGGGTCGTCGTTACTGTATAAAGATTCGGATTGTCAGGGCTCCAAAGCTGAGGCGAGGTGATCGCGCCGCTCTTTATTTTGAATGTGGACGTTTTTCCCGTCTCGGACTGCAAAGTTCCTGAAAATTCGGCAGCGACAACTCCCGAAGGATCGGTGACGACGGAGCTTACCGTCAGTTCTTTGTTTTCCGTAAGATGGCTCTCGACCGTGACGGACGCCTCGACGCTCCCGCTATCCTTTGTAAGCCCGGGCGTCGTAAGACCGATATCGGCGATATATGCCGCGCCTGTGACGATGAGGTCGACGTCGCGGACTATCCCGCCGAAAAGGCAGTAATCGACAGGTCCGCCCTCGGGCGGTATGTCAGAACGCTGCGTCGAGTCGACGCGGACGGCAATCACGTTGTCGCCGTCCTTTATGCTGTCTGTGATGTCATACGAAAAGCCTGTGTATGCGCCCTTGTGCTGCCCGATATGAGTGCCGTTCACATATACGTCGGCGACGGTGGCGACGCCCTCGAATGAAACGATGACGCGCGAATCCTCTATCCCGTCAAGCGAGAAGTGCCGTCTGTACCAAGATATGGTGCGGTATGATTCTATCTGCGCCTGAAAATTCGGGCCCTTATGCTCGGTCAAAAGCTTTACCGTGTGCGGAACGGAAACGCTTTCAAATCCGCTGTCGTCGAGGTCGGCAGCTCCGCCGTTTTCAAAGTCCCCGTCCGACCAAAGCCAGCCTGTGTTGAAGTTCAATGTTTCTCTCGGCATTTTTTCTGTTTCGTCCTGTTTGTCCTGTTCGTCCTGCTTATCATGCTTTACGCAGCCTGAAAGCGCGGCGATCAGCGCCAGCGCGGCTAAAAGTGCCGTGAAGCCTCGTTTCATGACGAAAAACCTCCTCATAATTATGTCTCTGTTAATCATTATATATTTTAAAATCCCCTTTTTCAACCGTAATTTTTTAAGAAATATATTGCTATTTTAAGATATATGCTTGACACGGCAAATCGCGGGAGATATACTTTTTTTGGGTGCAGTAAAAAAATATTGCGGGGCGTTTATTATGGTGACCGATACAAAAAAGAAGATGATGTTTTTTCCAGTGGCGGACGAGGTCGGCGGGCGGCTCCCATACGGCTTTGCGGGCGTCGGCTGCAGGTATCCGCAGGAGCACGTCAGGCGGCCCGGCGGCAGAAACGAGACTGAGTGGATGTACCCGTACTATCAGTGGATACAGTGCCGCCGCGGGTGCGGAGAGCTCATTCTCGGGAAGGACGGCAGGCACATGCGCGTTCCCGAGGGGTACGGCATGCTCCTGTTTCCGCATACTCCTCACGAATATTACGCGGTCACCCCGTCGTGGGAGGTCGACTGGATCGTTTTTTCGGGCATCGGGACCGAGGACTTTATATTAAACGTCATGGGCGCCGAGCAAGGCGGCGTATTTTCCGTAACGCGACCGCATACCATATCCGTGTTGACGGAGCGGCTCTACGAGACGGCGATATCGGACGACCCTACGAAATATGCCGCGGCGTCCGGCATTGTTTATGAAATACTCGTCGCGATATATGTCTCCGCGTTCAGAAAGCAGGGGGCTTCTATCGCGGACAGGGCGGACAGGCTTAGACCTGTGTTCCGCTATATCGACGAGCATTACAAAGAACCGCTCGGGCTTGACGTTCTGGCGGAAGTCGCGGGCGTCACCCCGCAGCACCTCTGCGTCCTATTTAAGTCTCTGACCTCGCGCACGGTTACGGAATATGTAAACGGCGTGCGGACCGAGCGCGCGAAAACGCTGCTCCTTCGCGAACGCGGTATGAAGATAAAGGATGTCGCCGCGGCGTCGGGATTCTGCGACGTCAGCTACTTCTGCGCGGTATTCAGAAGAACTGAGGGGCTCTCCCCGTCCGCGTTCAGGCGCAGGGGATGAGATAGGATCGGATGAAAAGGCGGAGGCGGCGCTGACTGACAGCCTTTGCCGTATTGACTTTTTGCAATTTAAGTGGTATCATTATTATTCGGAAAAAATATTGTTGTTTTCGATGCCGCCGTGCCGGTGCGCGGCTGTGGATTTGTTTCATACGACGCTGAGCCGCAAAGGTTCCGCGCCCGAAAGGAAGGGTATTCATAATGCAGTTTATTTTTGCAAAGGACAGCGCCGGAGGACACGAGCTTTTATATTCCGATGGGAGAGGAGCCGTTGCGGAGCGCCTGGCGGAGCGTCTTTCTCTAAAGGGAAATATCGACGTCTTCGGCTATATCGCCCCGGGCTTAAACGGAACGCACGCGATATTTTTCCGCGCGAAAAACGATAAGGACGACCCTTACGGGGCGTATTTTGTCCATGGCGTAAGCAGAGACGCGACACCGGAATATTTTGGCTCGGAATCGTTTAAAAACGACCTTTTCACACGCTTTATAGGTGATAAAGAGCTTCGTATCCTTCGTTCGGAAGAGACCGCGCTTTCAGCTGCGGAGCCCGACGAACAGCTTTTGTCATATTCCGAGAAATACTTTCTCGACAAGCGTGTGACCTCCGCCGTCATCTCACACATATTCAGCGGAGACAAGCTCGCGCTCATCGTCCCCGACGACGCGTACAGCGTCGCATACGGCAGACTGCTCGCGGAATACGTCATGAGATATATGCCTCCGTCATGCAGGGCGCTATGCTCGTTCCTTGTCGGCGCAGACGATGAACCTGCCGTGACGGGACTTCGTTTCCGCATAGTGAAGAAAGACATGCTCGCAGACCCGGGCGAGCTGTATGTGAATATTGCAGACGCTGACGCGTCACAGCTCGCCGGCACGAGGTTTGACGAAGTTTCGGACGGCATCGTCGGCATGACGGATGAAGAGAGACACAAGTTCTTCATGTGGTTCGAGACTTTGAGCGGAGGTTTTCAGTCAAAAAAGCTGCTTGACTTTTGGGAGGCGTACAGGGGCGACGCCGGCGCTGCCGAAAGGCTCCTGAACGCGCATCTCGCCGCGTGCCCGCTGCCTTCTCTTGAGACCATACCTCCGTTTATATCGGAGCTTGTCGGTAAAAATTACGGTACTGAGGCCGTGGCTGACAGGGAGATCTTCCGTGTCGGCTCGACAGAGGACATCATCATGCCGTCAAGGGTGCTTGAAGAGTCCTCGGTCACGATAAAAAAGCTGTGGCTGTATAACGAGTACGCGGAAAAATACATTTCGCTTGTGTTCCGCCGCGCCGTCGGAAGAATTACTCTCGACGACGAGGCGCTGACGCGCATAAGAGAAGCCGTGTCCGCAAGGGCGGGCGCCGGCGACCCTGACCGCGCGCCGTACCGCGAGTGCTTTTATGCGGCGGTCGAGCACGTTTACGACCAGCTCCGTGCAAGAACGAGTGAGTATTTTGCCGCCAAGAGCGCCGTTTTCGACAAGCTCGACGAGGCGTTCTCCGTCGACCCCGAACGGATAATAACGGTCGGACGCATGAACATGCTTCTGTCCGCGATAGAAAAGACGTGCGAGTCAAAGGGGATCGCGGACGTCGGCGCGCTGACCGACGCCGCCGTTGACGAATTTTACGCAATGCTCTCCGACCATGAGAAGAAATGCGAGAGTATTTACGGCGCGCCTGTCCATAATATAGACGTGGACGAAAGCGCGGTGACCAATCTGTCCAATATCCGCGACAAGCTCGACAGCAGAAATATTTTTGAGCTCGCGGAGCTCATCCTTGCGGTCGACGTTCAGTTCCGCGACTATCCCGAGCTCGTGAACGCTCAGGCGGCGAAATACGCCGTCATCGCGGGAGACACGGTCCTGTACGGGAACGACAAGGTCTTTGCGACGTTCATGCATACTCCGGGGAGGATGTACGATGTCGCGGCAAGGGCGGCTTCATACGACGCATGGACGGCAGCCTTGCTGCTCGCCGCCTATGACGCGGAGAGCACGCTTTTCCCCGATACCGTGAAGCTCATAAGTACATACAGGCACGCGTTTGACACCGCGGACGCGCAGCGGATAGCCGAATATGACAAAAAGCTCGGCGAGATGCTGAAAAAGCGCGTTGACGGTGCCGGAGCCGCCGCATTCGCGGGAAGCGATGGACCGACCGTTTTTTACACCGCGCCGACGGCTGCGGTCGGAAGCGCCGTGCTTTTAAGGACTGTTGAAAAGATATGGGAGGGCTGTGCCATGCCTAAGAAGAATAAATTTCTCGCCGCCGTTTCAAAGGATCCCGTGCCGTTCGTGTGCGGCGCCGTTATTGTCGGCTCGATAATACTGATGGTAATAATCATCCTCATCTGCGGACATTTCGGAAAGAAGGTCGGCGAGGCGGCACAGGGATACGGCACGACCGCAGGAGGTACGACTTCTGCAAGCGACATAACGGCGGAGCCTGGAAGCACTTCTTCCGACGCGACCGAGCCGAGCGAGACCGAACCTGAGGAGACGGAGCCGAAGGAAACGGAACCCGATGAGACGGAGCCTGAGGAAACCGAGCCGAAGGAGACGAAGCCAAAGGAGACCGAACCGAAGGAGACGGAGCCTAAGGAGACGGAGCCCAAGGAAACGAAGCCCAAGGAGACTGAGCCCAAGGAGACCGAGCCTGAGACGACGGAGCCCGAGGTGACCGAACCCGAGGTGACCGAGCCTGAGACAACGGAGCCCGAGGAGACAGAACCTGAGACGACGGAGCCCGATGGCGGCGAATCCACGGCAGCCGACGAAACAACATCAAGCACGCCGGAAAACAAAAACGTGCCCGAAGAATAAAAAATAACGAAAAAGTCGGATGCGCGCCGCGCATCCGACTTTTTGCCGCATCATATCCAAAAATTGAGGGGATAATACCAACGGTAAAGATATGAAACGATGCGGAGGATCATAATCATTATGGAATATTTATGGGAACAGGGGCTGACGCCGCCGAAGTTTCCCTCGCTTGACGGGGACAAAAGGACGGGCGTACTCGTTATCGGAGGCGGCATGGCGGGAATACTGACGGCGCTGAAGCTGAAGGAGGCGGGTGTCGACACCGTACTCGTTGAGGCAAAGCGCGTTGGCGGCGGTATTACAAAGGGGACGACGGCGGTCATAACGGCACAGCACGACACGCTTTATTCGGACCTGATAAAGAAGTTCAGCGAGAAGAAGGCGAGGCTTTATCTCGACGCAAATCTGAATGCCGTAGGGAGCTTTGAGAGGCTGTCGGCAAAATACCCGTGCAGTTTTGAAAAGGTGCCGTCGGTCATGTATACGACAAAGGAAGCGGAGCGCCTGAAAAAAGAGGTGAACGCCGTCCGCTCGCTCGGCTTTCCTGCCGAACTCACAAACGACGTGCCGCTCCCGTTTCGGGTCACGGCCGTAAGGTTTCCCGATATGGCGCAGTTTCATCCGCTCAAATTCCTTTATAACGCGTCCGCGGAGCTTGAAATATACGAGAATACGTTCGTGAAAAAGCTCGAGGGCACGACTGCCGTGACGGACAGGGGGCGCATCCGTGCCGACGCCGTCGTCGTCGCCACGCATTTTCCGTTTTACAACGGGCGTGGACTGTTTTTTGCAAAGCTGTATCAGGAGCGCTCATATGTCATAGCATTGAAAGAGCAAAAGCCGCTCGGCTGCACCGTCGACAATCTTGACAAGGGCGGGTTCTTTCTGCGCTCGTATAAGGATATGCTTCTCATCGGCGGCGGCACCGAAAGAGTGGGACAGGGGCAAGGATTTGCGCCTGTGCGCGCGTTTGCGAAAAAATATTATCCCGAGGCAAAGGAGGCCGCGGCATGGGCAAATCAGGACTGTGTGAGCCTTGACGGCGTCCCTTATATCGGAAGATACAGCCCCAAAATGAAAAATGTTTACGTTGCGACCGGCTTCAATCTTTGGGGAATGACGAGCTCTATGGTCAGCGCGGAAATACTGACGGATGCTGTTTTAGGGCGAAAAAACGAGTATTCGGCGCTGTTTGACCCCGGACGGAGCATGATGTCGGCACAGCTTTTCAAAAACGCGGGGGAGACCGTTTTAAATTTTGCGGTGCCGCAAACAAGGCGCTGCCCGCACCTCGGGTGCGCGCTCACATGGAATGTGGCGGAACACACATGGGACTGCCCGTGCCACGGTTCGCGCTTCGGCGAGCGGGGCAAGCTGATCGACGGACCCGCGATGAAAGACGCAAATGTATAGAGCCCTTGACCTTTTCGCCGACACGATATATAATTGAAGCATCATATCTGCGGACGCACGGGACATAAGACTGAATGCGGAGTATCCTCCGCCCGTGTCCCGGGCGCCGAAGCGGAGAAAGGCCGGCGGTTATTATGAAAAAACTTCTCATCGTCGTTGATATGCAGAACGATTTTATTGACGGCTCTCTCGGGAGCGCCGAGGCGCTTGCCATCGTGCCCCGCGTTGCCGAAAAGATACGCGGTTGGGACGGCGAGCTCGTCTTTACCCTTGACACGCACGGGGAGGGATACCTCGAAACGAACGAGGGCAGGCATCTGCCGGTGCGCCACTGCATCAAAGGGGAGCACGGACATAAGCTCGCACCCGAGATCGAGGCGGCGCGCGCGGGCAGGGGAGTTATTATGGAAAAGCCGTCTTTCGGCTCGCTTTTGCTTGCAGATATGCTCCGCGAAAATAATTATGACGATGTGACGCTTGTCGGGCTCTGCACCGACATTTGCGTCATTTCAAACGCGATGATAGCAAAGGCGGCGCTGCCCGAGGCGGACGTATATGTCGACGCCTCATGCTGCGCGGGTGTTACGCAAAACAGCCACAAAAACGCGCTCTCCGCGATGGAGGCGTGCCAGATAGGAATAATAAACGATGAGCGGTAAGAGGCTATATATCATCAAAATCGGAACGAGCTCGCTGACTGACGGCGACGGCAGGCTCGATACTGAGAAGCTCTCCCGCCTCGTCGGGCAGGTCGCAGACGTGCGCGACGCGGGTGACGACGTTGTCATCGTCACGTCAGGCTCGATAGCGGCGGGGTTCCACGCGCTCGGATACGCGTCCCGCCCGTCGGGAGTTTCGGCAAAGCAGGCGTCTGCCGCAGTCGGTCAGGGGCTTTTGATGGAGGAGTACACAAAATATCTCTCCGACCGCGGGTATGTTTCGGCGCAGGTGCTCCTGACCCGCGACGACTTCACGGACAGAAGGCGGTACAAAAACGCCTTCTCGGCGCTCGAGCTCCTGATAGCGAGGGGAGCCGTTCCGGTCGTAAACGAAAACGACACGGTCGCCGTCGATGAGCTCCGCGTCGGCGACAACGACACGCTCTCGGCGCAGGTCGCGGCGATGATGCACGCCGATCTGCTCATAATACTTACAGACACGGACGGGCTTTACACAAAGGACCCGTCGAAAAAAGCTGACGCCGTGCACATAGACAAGGTCGACAGGATAACGCCCGAGATCGAGGCATACGCGGGCGCGGCGGGGAGCGCGAACGGTACGGGCGGCATGATAACGAAGCTGCGCGGCGCCGCCCTTGCGACAAGGGCGGGAACGCCCGTGCTCATCACGTCGTCGAAGATAGAGGACGTAATAAAAAAAGCCGTTGCGGGCGAGGCGAGGGGAACGCTTTTCACCGCGGACGGCAGCCTCAGGACAAAACAGCAGTGGACGGCGTTTTACGCGCCGAGCCGCGGCAACATCTTTATTGACAGGGGCGCCGCGGACGCCGTCGTCAACCGCGGCGGCAGCCTTCTTTCTGCGGGGATAGCGGCGGTCGAGGGCGATTTTGACGAGGGCGACGTCGTGACCGTTTTCACCTCTGGCGATCATAAGCCGATAGGGCGAGGCATCGCGAGGATGCCGCGCGCGGCTATGGCTGCAAAGAACGGCGGCATCGCGATACATAAGGACGACCTCGTGCTGACGACGCTTTCGATAGAAGATATGTGAGGTTAAGATGGAAAACGAGATAAAAACAAAAATAAATGCCGCGAAAGAGGCGTCGCGCAGGCTCGCCTCGGCAGGAACCGAAAGCAAAAACGAGGCGCTACTCCGCATTGCCGACGCGCTTATAAAAAGGCAGGACGAGATACTGTCTCAGAACGCATTCGACGTCCGCGAGGCAACAGAACGCATGATGACGGAGCAGATGACGGACAGACTGCGCCTTGACGAAAAGAGGCTGCTTTCGGCAGCCGAGGGCGTGCGGCAGGTCGCCGCTCTCCCCGACCCGATAGGAGAGATAATAGAGGAATTCGAAAGACCGAACGGGCTGCACATAAAAAAGGTGCGCGTGCCGCTCGGCGTCATAGGCATGATATACGAGGCGCGTCCGAACGTCACCGTCGACGCCGCAGTCCTTTCACTGAAGGCGGGCTCCGCCTGCGTTCTGCGCGGGAGCAGCAGCGCCATATCCTCCAACAAGGCGCTTGCATCGGTCATAAGGGACGCCGTTTCCGAGGCGGGGCTGCCGAAGGATTCGGTCTGCCTAATCGAGAGCGCGTCGCATGACGCGGTCGCTGAGATGATATCGCAGAGGGGCGGGCTCGACCTCGTGATCCCGAGGGGAGGTGCGGGGCTTATTCGCCGCGTGACGGAGGAGAGCCGCGTTCCCGTGCTCGAGACGGGCGTCGGCAACTGCCACATCTATGTCGACCGTGACGCGGACTTGAAGATGGCAAGAGATATCGTAATAAACGCAAAGACGCAGCGCCCTTCTGTCTGCAACGCCGCGGAAACACTTCTCGTCCACAGGGAAAGGGAAGACCTTCTTGTTTCTCTGTGCCGCGCGCTGTCGGACGCGGGCGTCACGATACACGGCACGCCGGAGGTCTGCGCGCTCGTTCCCGACGCCGTACCGGCAGGTGAGCGCGACTTTGCGGAGGAATACCTCTCGCTCGATATGGCGGCGGCGCTCGTCTCCGATGTCGACGGAGCCGTCGAGCATATCAAAAAATACGGCACGGGGCACACGGAAGCGATAATCACAAACGACACGCGCGCCGCCGAAAAATTCGTCAGGGAAGTCGACGCCGCCGTCGTAAACGTCAACGCGTCGACGAGGTTCACGGACGGATTTGAATTCGGCTTCGGCGCGGAGATAGGCATATCGACGCAGAAGATGCACGCGCGCGGTCCGCTCGGTCTGCGCGAAATAACGTCGTATAAATATGTCGTCGAGGGAAAAGGACAAATAAGGCAGTAAAAAAATCGGGCGCACATGTATGCGTCCGATTTTATGCATAGGATATATACGTTCTGAAGCCTTGCTCGTGGACCTCGAGATAAAGCGCCATCTGCCCGTATACGATGTCGCCGAAAACGAAACGGTAGCCGGCGTTTGTGAATGATTCTTCAAGCCCCGTGTCGTACATGTCTTCCATAAGGTCGTTTTCCCGGTAATATTCAAGCGTGTCGCTCTCATTTATTCCGTCAAAATATATGTCGCAGAATAAATAGAGCATGTCCCGGATGCTTTCCGTGTCAAGATATACATTCTCTCTGTAAAAGCTTATGGTCAACGTAGCTTCCGTGTCGTCGTCTATAAGGAGATAGAGCTGAAATTTCGGACCCGTGATCGAGACGCTCCAGGCAAAGAAAAACGTCGACGCGTTGCCGGGAAGATAGTATACGACGGGCATTATCTGCGTCGTCGTCTCACTCTTGACGTCGGGATCCGTACCCATACCGGCGGCGCTCACGCCCCTTTTGGCGGTAGACTCCGCCTCCGGCTTCTCGGCGCCGTCGGACGGCTCAGATGACGGCTGATAGGCGTCCACAGATGCTTTGAGCGCGCCCTTTATCTGATCATCAAAGCCCAAAAACACGCCTGTTCTGAAATAAGGGGTGAGCTCCTCGAGGGCGGCGGCGGGAATGTCGGATATTTCGCGGCTCGGCTTCACGTTCGGGATGAAGAAGCTGTCCGTATACTCTACCATCTGCCCGATCAAGTATATGGACAGCTTTTCAAGCACCGTGTAGCTGCCTTTTTTGATGCCTATGTCTATATTCGGCTTGTCTATGTCGGTATGGTAAACACGGCCGCGCCGCGCCGCGTCGTCAATTGCGGAGGCGAGAGAGGGAAGAAAAGCCGAAGAAACAATTAATAAAAGCGCCAGCGTGAACGCGGCGATATACTTAACCGTTCTCATTTTTCTTTTCCCCGTACAGCGTGACCGTGACTATCGTCCCTTGCTCCGCCTCGCTTTCAAAGCTCATCGTGCCGTGATGGCACGCGACGATCTTCTGACAGAGCGCAAGCCCGAGACCGGCGCCGCCCTGACTTCTTGACCTCGCCTTGTCAACTCGGTAGAAAGCCTCGGTTATTTTTGATATATCCTCGGGCTTCATTCCGCGACCGTTGTCAGCGATCTCAAAACAGACCCCGCCCATAACGCGCCTGCCGCGCAGGACTATTCTGCCCTCTCCGTCTATCGCCTTTGCGGCGTTGTCTATGAGATTGTACAGCAGAGATTTCACAAGGTCGGGGTCGAGAGTCACCTTTGCCCGCTCGCTTTTCGTCGACAGAATAACGCCGCGCTCCTTCATGACGGGCAAGAGCGCCTTTTCTATTTCCTTTACGAACGCGTAAAGGTTGACTTCTCTCATCGAGGGCTCGTCCTTGTCGAGGAGCAGGAGCTCAAGCAGCTTGAACGACAGCTTTTCGAGCCGCCGTCCTTCTGAGTGGATATAGTCTGCGGCGAGCAGACGTGTGTCGTCGTCAAGACCGTCCTGCCGCAAAAGGTCCGCGTATCCGATTATAGACGTCATGGGAGTTTTGAGCTCGTGGGCAAACGCGCCCATGAACGCCTCCTGACGGTCGAGCTCGCCTTCGAGCCGCGATATGCTCTCCTGCATTTTGTCCGCCATTGCGTCAAAGTCGCGCGAAAGCTGCCCGAACTCATCCCCGGTCCGCAGTCCCGAGCGGACTGTGAGGTCGCCGCCCGCGACGCGGCGGACGGCAGATATAAGTCGGCGCTGCCGCTCCGTTATCGCGAAGGAAAGCGCCGCAGCGATAAGAACGGCGAGAGGCACGACGCATAGATATATCGCAAAGAACAGCTTTATCTGCGTGTCCCTCGCATCGTAGACGGGCGTGAGGTCAAAGCGGGCGGTGAGCGTCAGCCTGCCGTCGCCGGCTTTGATGTTGTTCTTTATTATCACGGCGTGTCCCGCTTCGTCATTTATCTCCGTATATGTGCAGCCCTCCTTTTCGGGAGAGGGCAGGGCGTCCTCCGGCAGGGCGATGCCCGTCCGCGCGAGCTGCCTGTCTCCATCGAAGAGAGATATTGCCTGCCACGTCGAAATGCCGCTGTCCGAGAGCTGAAGCAGCGAGCCCGAAAGCTCCGTCACATCATCAAATTCACCGAGAGAACCGAGAAACACGAGCGTGTTCTGCACGCTTTCGAACGCGTCGAGCGCTGTCGCCTTCTCCTTTTGAAGCGACGAGGTAAAGGAAGCGTATATCAGAAATGTGCCGCCTATGCCGAACGTCAGCGCCGTTAAAAGCGAAAGCGTGATTATCAGCTTTGACCTGAAGCTCAATTCCTATACCTCAAGGCGGTAGCCGACCGCATAGACAGGCTTTATCTTTTCGTTCCATCCGACCTTCTTTTTCATCCGCTGGACGTGCAGCTCGACCGTGCGCGTCCCGTACACATATTCGCCTCCCCACACGCGCTCGTAAAGCACGCTCTTGTAAAGCACGATTCCGGGGTTCCGCGCGAACATCAGGAGAAGCTCGTATTCCTTTTTCGTAAGATGTATTTCTTCGCCGTCCTTTGTGACGGTCATCGAAAGCGTGTTTATGACGAGCCCGTCTATATTTATCACCGTCTCGAGCTTGCCGTGGCGGCGGAGCACTCCCTCGACGCGCGCAAGCAGCTCCTGTATGTCGAAGGGCTTGATTATGTAGTCCTCGGCTCCCATGCGGAGCCCGCGCACCCTGTCTGAAACGGAATTCTTCGCGGTGATGAAAATAACGGGCGTGCCGTTGTCGCGGATGTACTCCATCAGTTCAAATCCGTCGATACCGGGAAGCATGACGTCGAGCAGGACGAGGTCGAAGACGCGCTTCTCGATAATGTCGGCAGCATCCATGCCGTCGGCGCAGCAGGTGCATTCATAACCGGCCTTACGCAGACTTAGTCTCAGCAGCTCCGATATAGGTTTTTCGTCTTCGACGATGAGTATGCTTACCATTGGAACACCTCTCCCGTAAAACAGGCGTCTTATTGCGCCGTCATGTTTGCGTAAATTATAGGGCTCCTGTGCATCAACTGTGCATCAGAGAAGGAACAATAGTTATTTTTGCACAATTAAATAAAAAAGTCAACCCCAAAGTGCGCTTGACACACGGGGATGGGGCACTGTATAATGAGAACGGAAAACGCGTCGGCATACGGCAGGGGCATTTAAAAAATGAAAAAAATAAAGACGGCGGCGATATGCGGGATGGGCGCTCTCGGGATGATGTACGGCACGCGGATAGCGGACGCGCTCGGAGAGGGCAGCGTTTATTTCGTCATGGACGGCGAGCGCAAAAGGCGATATTCGGAAAACACATTTTATAAAAACGGCGAGCCGTGCGCGCTGTCTATGCTCGACGCGGACGAGGCGGGACCTGTCGACCTCGTTATCGTCGCGGTAAAATATCCCGGTCTTGCGGACGCGCTCGATACGATAGAACGCTGTGTCGGCGAGGATACCGTCATAATGTCGGTGCTGAACGGCATCACGAGCGAGGACGTCATTGCCGAGAGATACGGACGGCGGCGGATGGTGTACACCGTCGCGCAGGGAACAGACGCCGTCAAGCTCGGGTACAAATTTTCATACGCGAAAATTGGCGAGCTCCGCATAGGTGCACGGGACGAGGATCAGAAAGGCAACGTGCGGGCGGTCACGGAATTTCTTGACGCGGCGGGCATACCTTATGTCGTCGAGGATGACATCATGCGCCGCATCTGGAGCAAATTTATGTTTAACGTCGGATTAAATCAGGTGTGCATGGTATACGAAACGGATTACGGCGGATGCTCCGACGAAAATGGCGAGGCGTACCGCGTCATGGTCTCCGCAATGCGCGAGGTCATAGCCGTCGCCGAGTGCGAGGGGATAGACATCGGCGAGAGAACGCTTTGCGACTATGTCAGGATGATAAAAACTTTGACGCCCGGTGCGATGCCGTCGATGAGGCAGGACGCGATACTGCGCCGCCCGTCGGAGGTGGAGATATTCGCCGGTACCGTGAGGGAGCTTGCGAAAAAGCACGATATCCTTGTCCCGACAAACGATTTTCTTTACAGACGGATAAAAGAGACAGAATCGGCGTATTGAGAAAACGAAAAAATGCCCGGCGTCATGTCGGGCATTTTTTCGTTTTTACCGCTCTGGCTTTGCGAGCACGAAGCTGCCGCAGTCTGTGCACTGCACGACTGTCGGGTTCTGTTCGTGCGTCACGACCTTGATCTTGTCGAGCGAGCAGAAGTCCTGCCATCCGCAGTGGTTAGCGCACTGAACTACCGTGCACTCGATGCTGCGGTTCGGCTTGCATTTGCAGCTGTTCTTGTCTTCCATGAGAAAACACCTTCCTCTTTTTTCTTTTTTCTTCTACCTATCCGATCTACGAAAGTAGCTTTCCCGCGAAGACGAGAAAATATACCCGAAATTTTTTATTCAAAAAAAGCGGCGGCAAATTTAAAAATCGGTATTGACGGCGGGGCGCCGTTGTGCTATAATACTTAGGCGTTCGGAAAGAACGTGTATCTGGGTGTGGCGCAGCTGGTAGCGCGCTACCTTGGGGTGGTAGAGGCCGCTGGTTCAAGTCCAGTCACTCAGAACCGAAAAAAGGTGCGAGAGATCGCACCTTTTTTTGTTGTGTTTTTCGACTGCCGACGAACTATTCCGCCTTTTCAGCAGGCAGTCCGCGGCGCTTCAATACTTCAAGCATGATGGCGCATTCCATCCGCTTCAAGAAGAGGCGGCAGCCGTAATCGTATGTACCGAGAATGCTGCCCGTCGCGTGATAGGCGTTCGCGGCGCAGCCGCCCGAGCAGTAAAGTCTGCCCCAGCAGTCGGCGCATTCGGGGCGGGCATATACGTTCGTTTTGCGGAATTTCTCGCGCAGGGCGGTATTCTTCACGCCGTCCCAAACATTGCCCATGAGATACTTTTCGTCGCCGACGAACTGATGGCAGGGATAAAGGTCGCCCCAAGGGGTAACGGCGAGGTATTCGGTACCGGAGCCGCATCCCGACAGACGCTTATAAATGCACGGACCGTGACGCAGATCTATCATGTAGTGATAGAACGTGAACGGGCGTCCCTCGCGCTCGCGCTTCAGCATCTCGAATGCGAGGCGCTCGTATTCCGCAAACAGCGTCGGCAGATCGTCCTCCGTGAGCGCGCACGGGTCGTCGGGCGAGCAGACGACGGGCTCCATCGAGAGCTGAGTGAAGCCGAGATCCGCGAGGTGCAGGATGTCGTTCACAAAATCGGTGTTGTAGTGTGTGTACGTTCCTCTGACATAGTAGTCACGTTCGCCGCGTGCATGCGCGAATTTGAGGAATTTGGGAACGACCGTTTCATAGCTTCCGCGCCCCGAATAATCGACGCGGAAGCGGTCGTGGACCTCGGGCCGCCCGTCTATCGACATGACGACGTTGTTCATCTCGCGGTTGGAAAATTCGATGACGTCGTCGTCGACGAGCACGCCGTTCGTCGTAAGCGTAAAGCGGAAGTGCTTGTGCTTCTCGTCCTCTATGCTGCGCGCGTATGCGACGAGGCGCTTGACGACGTCCCAATTCATGAGAGGCTCTCCGCCGAAAAAGTCCACCTCGAGATTTACGCGGGAGCCGGAGTTCTCGACGAGAAAGTCGAGCGCGCGGCGTCCGACTTCAAAGCTCATGAGCGCGCGGTCGCCGTTATACTTTCCCTGGCTCGCAAAGCAGTATTCGCAGTTCAGATTGCATGTATGGGCGACATGGAGGCAGAGCGCCTTTATCTCGTTTTTGTTTTTGAGGGCGCCCGCGTCGATCCCGTCGAAGCTGTCTTCGGAAAAGAGCTTGCCCGCGTCGCGGAGCGCGTCTATGTCCGATATGCACTCGCGTATCTCCGCCTCGTTTACGTCGGGCATGGAGCCGTATTTTTCTAGCATTGCGGAAACTATTGTTTCACGGTCGGTATTTTCGTACATCGAGATGATGTCGTATGCGACGTCGTCTACCATGTGCACGGAGCCGGAGCAGACGTCGAGCACGAAGCCGTATCCGCCGAGCTTATACTGATGTATCATTGTTTTTCTCCGATAAAATACCGCTTACGCCTATAAAACACGCAAGCGGTACCGTCTTTTTTTGAGCGTAAGCTCACAGAAGTAAGCTTACTTCTCGAGCTTCTCTTCGTTCTTTTCCTTGGTGTTCTCGCACTTCTGGTTCGCAACGCCGCAGGAGGTCTTGCAGGCGGACTGGCAGGAGGTCTGGCATTCGCCGCAGCCGCCGGTGACTGCGCTCTTCTTGAGGTCGCGGGTCTCTATCGTTTCGATGCGTTTCATTGATGTGTATTTCCTTTCAGATTTTTTACGCTGTGGTTATTTTACACCTTTTTTCGCCCGAAGTCAATATTCAAAAGGCAGATACGCAGAAAATCTCGTGCGGGAGCCGTTTTTTTGTCGAGTGCAGCGACATATCGGACATAATCGTGCGGACTGTGCCCTCGTCGATGACCTCGCCGGGGACAAGTATCGGGATGCCGGGCGGGTACGCCCAAACGTATTCCGCCGACACCCGTCTGACCGAGTCGGAGACGGGAAAGGCTTCCGACGGCAGAGATAACGCCTCATGAGCGGGGAGCCGTCGCTCGGGCAGCCGGACTTCAGGCGCCGGGCTGCCGCAGTCGGGCGCGGTACGGCAGTCACCGTCTATTTCCGAGATGGCGCGGGCAAGGCAGGCGACGGTCTCTTCCGTGTCTCCCATGCCCGTCATCGCGAGCGCGGTTTTGGCGTTTGCGGTCTCAAGCTCTATTGAGTATTTTTCGCGCAGGACGCGCATAAGGGATACTCCCGTCATATCAGTTCCCGCCGTCGAGATAAGGAGCTTTGACGGGTCGCGGGCAAAAACTCCGTCGCCGCCCGTAAACAGGCGCAGATGTGAAAAGCCCGCCGCCGTCTCCTCAAAGCTGCTGACGGCTTCGAGCCAGCGGCGCGCGGCGCGCTCGCCCTCGGTCTCAAGATAGGACACGCACGCGTCGAGGGATGCGGAAAGAATGTATGAAGGGCTGCTCGACTGGAACATTGCCGCGCGGCGGCGGACTTCATACGGGTCGACGAGCCCGTGATTTATGTGAAGGCACGCCGTCTGCGTCAGGGCGGGCAGCGTTTTGTGAAGACTTTCGGCGACGAGGTCTGCGCCGAGCGTGACGGCGCTTTCGGGAAATCCTCCGATGCCGAGATGAGCGCCGTGCGCCTCGTCAACGAACAGCGGGACGCCGTGCGAGCGGCATATTTTCGAGATCGCGCCGATATCGCTGATGACGCCGTCGTAAGTCGGGCTCGTCACGGCGACGAGCGCTATATTCGGGCGCAGGTCGAGCATTCTTTTGACCTCGTCCGGCTCGACCGATCCCGTTATGCCGAATGAGCGTTCAGTTGGCGGGGTGAGATAGTATACGTTCGCGCGGCAAAGCTCCGCCGCGTTATACAGCGACCTGTGCGAGCCGCGGCACATGAGCAGCCCGCCGCCGGAAGGCAAAACGGAGGTGACCGCCGCGAGCACCGCCGCCGTGCTTCCGTTCACAAGGCACACCGTTTCATCGGCTCCCCTGAGAGCCGCCATTCTTTGCTCGAGCGAGGCGAAAACGCCCTCGGGGCAGTTCAGGTCGTCAAATCCGTAAATTTCGGTGATGTCGAGCGCCCCGCCGAGAGACGAGAGCCATGGAAACGCGGAGAAGTTCCGCTTGTGCCCGGGCATATGCATCGGCAAGGTGCCGGAGCTTGCGTATTTTTCAAGTTCGTCAAGCAGCATTTCTCATTTCTCCGTTTTGATAAGCGTTGGTCAAGGCGCAGTTCGCCGTATCTTTTGATATTTTACCATAAATGCGCGCCACGCACAAGTGCAATCGAGCGCCTACTTTGACCGATGGCGGAAATAAGGTGTTGAAACGGGCGCGCCGTTGTGATAGAATAGTAGGCAAGAAAAAAAGGCAGGTAACCTTATATGGCAAATCCAAAGATCACATTTGAGATAGAGGGTTGCGGCAGCATAAACGCCGAGCTTTATCCCGAAAAGGCGCCTAAGACGGCAGAAAATTTTCTCTCGCTCGTTGAGAGCGGATTTTTCGACGGGCTCATTTTTCACCGCGTCATCGCCGGTTTTATGATACAGGGCGGCGGTTACGACGCGGAGATGAGGCATCATGACGCCCCGTCGATAAAGGGCGAGTTCGCGTCGAACGGCTTTTCTCAGAACGACATAAAGCATACGCGCGGCGTGCTCTCGATGGCGCGCACGAACGTGCCGGACTCGGCGTCGAGCCAGTTCTTCATCATGCACAGGGACGCGCCGTATCTTGACGGGGAATATGCCGCCTTCGGACGGGTAACGGATGAGGACAGCCTCGCGGTCGTCGACAAAATTGCCGAAGTTGAGACCGGCAGGCTCGGATATTTCTCGGACGTGCCGCGCACGCCTGTTGTGATAAAAAAAGCGTATGTGACCGAAAAATAATATGCGTCTCCCTCGAAATCGTTTTTCGAGGGGGATTTCATTAAGAAAGCGAGGCACGAGCATCCCCGAAACCCACGAATTGTGCGGCGCTGACATAAAAAAGCCCGAGAAAAAAGCTAAATTTAGTCGGTTGTCTATTGCAAAACGAATATAATTGATGTATAATATACTCGGAGTTATTTGGTATGGGGTGCGTGCTTTGATAATCATCGGTCTGTGCGGGGGGAGCGGTTCCGGAAAGACGACCGCCGCCGCCGTCATGCGCGGCGAGGGAGCCGCAGTCATAGATACCGACCGCGTTTACCGGGAGCTTTGCGTGCCCGGCTCTCCGTGCCTCTCCGAGCTTTGCGGCACATTCGGACAAGGCATCATTTCTGAAGACGGCTCGCTCGACAGACGGGCGCTCGGCGGCATTGTCTTCAAAGACGCCGAGGCAAGAAAGACGCTCAACCGCATAACTCACGCGTATATCAAAGAAGAAACGCTGCGCCTTATCTCCGCATACGAAAAAAAGGGATATCCCGCCGTCGTCGTGGACGCGCCGCTTCTTTTTGAATCAGGGTTCGACGCGCTGTGCGACGTCACGGTCGGCATCACGGCGGATATCGGTCTCCGCGCCGAGAGGATTATCTCACGCGACGGAATATCGCGCGCCGACGCCGAAAAAAGACTTGCGGCACAGTCAAAAGACGATGAATTGCGGGCGAGGTGCGGCACTATAATAGAGAATGACGGGGATGCGGACGCATTTGCACGCCGCATAAGAGAGTTTTATCTTAACGCCTTAAAAAAGGCGAATAGGAGTTGAAGAAAACTGAAAAAAGCATTGCTTCGCAGCGTTGCGGTCATAGTGATAGTAACGCTTTCGATACTTTCGGGCATATTCATAAACGGTCTGCTCGACAAGATGGATCGCGCGAGCCATCCGCGTTCTTTTTCCGAATACGTTGAAAAGTATTCAGAGGAATATGGTGTGCCCGAATACATAATATACGCCGTTATGAAAACGGAGAGCGAATTTGAAATAGGCGCTCACTCGTCGGACGGTGCAGTCGGGCTCATGCAGATAATGCCGTCCACGTTTGAATGGATGGCGGAACTGCTTGACGAGACGAAAGACCCGGCTGTCCTTTACGACCCCGAGACTAACATAAAATACGGGACATACTATCTTTCATATCTTTACGGAAAGTATTCGAGATGGCAGTCGGTTTTCGCCGCGTACAACGCGGGACCCACAGCCGTCGACGGCTGGCTGACCGACGGGAGATATTCAAAGGATGGGGTTACTCTCGACAAAATACCGTATGACGAGACGAGAGGCTACGTCAGCACAGTCGAAAAGGCGGCGGAGCTTTACCAGAGACTTTACTACTGACAATCAAAAAAGGAGATATAAAAATGTCTGACACGATCAAGGAAATGAAAAAACAGCTCTTCTACAAGAAAAAGAGCGCATACGAGGCGAAGACCGAGGCTGAGATAGAAGCCGCTTACGACTTTGCGAAGGGTTACGCGAAGTTCATAGACAGCTCGAAGACGGAGCGCGAAGCGGTCGCTTCGGGAATCGGCATACTTAGGGAGCACGGTTTTTCCGAGTACAGGCTCGGCGATATCGTAAAGCCCGGAGACAAGCTCTACTACAACAACCGCGGAAAGTCGCTGGTCGCGTTCGTGATAGGCAAGGAGCCGCTCGAACACGGCATCCGCATTTCCGCCGCGCACGTCGACTCGCCGCGCATTGACATGAAGCAGCACACCGTGTACGAGAACACGGGCTTCGGATATCTCAAGACGCATTATTACGGCGGCATCCGCAAGTATCAGTGGGCAACGATACCGCTCGCGCTCCACGGCGTCGTCGTTAAGGCTGACGGCGAGCGCGTGAACGTCACGATAGGCGAGGACGAGGGCGACCCCGTTTTCTGCATCACGGATCTTCTCCCGCATCTTTCAAAGGATCAGTCTCAGCGCCCGCTCGAGTCGGCGTTCACCGGCGAGGGGCTGAACATACTCATCGGCTCCCGTCCTTACGCGACGGATGACGATCCCTACGATACAAGCTCGCCCGACGACAGGGTAAAGCTCGCGATACTCAAGTATTTTAACGACAAATACGGTATCACGGAGTCCGACCTCATCTCGGCGGAGCTCACGGTCGTTCCCGCCGGCAAGTCGCGCGATATCGGACTTGACCGCGCGATGATAGGCGCATACGGACATGACGACAGGGTGTGCGCGTACCCGATACTGATGGCGGTCGCCGAGCTTGAAGCTCCCGAAAAGACCGCGATGTGCATTTTCGCCGACAAGGAGGAAACGGGATCGAACGGCAATACCGGCATGCAGTCCCGCGTGCTCGCGGACATCATCTCCGAGCTGTCGCGCGCCCTCGGCGCAGACGAGCACATCGTCCGCGCGAACTCCCTCTGCCTATCGGCGGACGTTGCCGCGGGCTATGATCCGAACTACGCGGACGTATACGAGATAAAGAACAGCGCGCTCTGCGGCTGCGGCGTCGTGCTCACGAAATTCACCGGCAGCCGCGGCAAGGGCAACACCAACGACGCGTCCGCGGAGACGGTCGGCGTCGTGCGCGGCATTTTCGACAAAGCGGGCGTCGTCTGGCAGACGGCTGAGCTCGGCAAGGTTGACCAGGGCGGCGGAGGAACCGTTGCCATGTATATAGCGAACCACAATATTGACACGATAGACCTCGGCGTGCCGGTACTTTCGATGCACGCGCCGTTCGAGATAATCTCGAAGGTCGACCTCTATGAGGCATACCGCGCTCACGTCGCGTTCAATAAGTAAAAGGGTAAGGCGGAAATAACGGCATTATGCTCGACAAGCTGAGGGAAGCGGAGATAAGATTCAACGAGATAGAGCGCGCGCTTTCCTCGCCGGACGCGTATTCCGATATGGAGGAATACAGACGTCTTTCCAAGGAGCGCAAGCTCTTGTCTCCGATAATAGAAAAGTACCGCGAATATAAGGCGTGCGAGGGAAAGATCGCCTCCTCGGAGGAGCTTTTGAAATGCGGGGACAAAGAGCTTGAGGCGCTCGCGGAAGAGGAGCTTTCGGAAGAGCGCGGCAGGCTCACAGAAATCGAGGACGAGCTTCGGGTTCTGCTCCTTCCGAAGGACGAAAACGACGACAAGAACGTCATGATAGAGATCCGCGCGGGCGCGGGCGGCGACGAGGCGGCTCTTTTCGCGGCGGTGCTCGCAAGGATGTATATCATGTACTCGGAGCGCCGCGGATACAAAGCCGAGATCGTGAGCGCAAACGAGACCGAGCTCGGCGGATACCGCGAGGTGACGCTGATGATATCGGGTGAGGGTGCGTATTCGCGCTTCAAGTTCGAGTCAGGCGTGCACCGCGTTCAGCGCGTTCCCGAGACGGAGTCACAGGGGCGCATTCACACGTCGACCGCGACGGTCGCCGTTTTGCCTGAGGCCGAGGATGTCGAGGTCGAGATAAATCCTTCCGACCTCGAGATAGACACGATAAAGTCGAGCGGCGCGGGCGGTCAGCACATAAACAAGACGGAATCGGCGATAAGGCTGACGCACAAGCCGACAGGCATCGTTATCGAGTGTCAGGACGAGCGGAGCCAGTTCAAGAACCGCGACCGTGCGATGAAGCTTTTGCGCGCGAAGCTGTATGATATGAAGCGGCGCGAGCAGGCTGACAAGATCGCCGCAGACAGAAGGTCGCAGGTCGGCACGGGAGACAGAAGCGAGCGCATCAGGACGTATAATTTCCCGCAGGGCCGCGTTTCCGACCACAGGATAGGGCTCACGCTTTACAGTATCGACTCATTCATAAACGGCTCGCTCGACGAAATGATAGATGCGCTCATAACCGCGGATACTGCGGAAAAACTGAAAAACGGCGAGTTTTTACGGTAATGCAGACTTTAAAGATAGACGGCGCGAAAGACAGGGAAGGCTTAGCCCTCGCGGCAGGCATTGTAAGGCGCGGCGGGCTTGTTATATTCCCGACAGAGACTGTGTACGGGCTCGGGGCGAACGCGTATGACGCGGACGCCGCGCGCGCCGTATTCCGCGCAAAGGGGCGTCCGGCTGACAATCCGCTTATCGTCCATGTGGACAGACCCGAATCAGCCGAGGAGTTCGCATATACGACAGAGCTATATTACAGGCTCGCCGAAAGCTTTATGCCGGGACCGCTTACGCTGATACTGAAGAAAAAAACGAATATCCCTGACGCGGTGACGGCGGGCGGCGGCACGGTGGGTGTCAGATGCCCGATACATCCCGTGGCGCATGAATTCCTGAAGCTCGCGGAAGTCCCTGTCGCGGCGCCTTCCGCAAACATTTCCGGGCGTCCGTCGCCGACGTCGTTTTCCCACTGTGTCGAGGACATGGACGGCAAGGTCGACGCTATTATAGACGGCGGCGAATGCGAATACGGGCTTGAATCGACCGTCGCGCTTTTGCTTGATAACGACGAAGTAAAGATATTGAGACCGGGAGCCGTAACGGCGGAGGCGCTGTCATGCGTCGCCTCAAAGGTCACGACGGCAGACGGGCTCGCCCCGGGAGAGACGCCTCTTTCGCCGGGGATGAAATACAGACATTACGCGCCGAGGGCGCCCCTTTACCTGCTCGACGGGAAAAGTGAAGACGCCGCGGCATATATAAAAGGGCGGATAAAAGACGGCGAGGCGTGCCTTTTCATCTGCTTCGACGAGGACAGAGCGCTTGACGCGCCCGAATGCGCGTCCGTTTCGCTCGGAGGCAAAGATGACGTCGCGTCTCACGCGAAGAGGCTGTTTGCGGCACTGCGCGAGGCTGACACATACGGCGCTTCCCACAGGCTCGACGCGATATATACCTACATGCCCGGGCGGGACGGCGGACTTTCTTTTGCCATATACAACCGCCTTATAAGGGCTGCCGACCACACTGTGATAAAAGTTTGATTTTTATAAGGACAGGACAGAGTTTTGCCAAGAAAAAAGAAGACGACAGAGACGGCTGAGCTGCCGCCGGCCGAAATAATCGACCAGCCGATAACGGAGACTATCGAAACGAACTACATGCCGTATGTCATGACGGTCATAGTTTCCCGTGCAATACCGGCGATAGACGGCTTCAAGCCTGCTCACCGCAAGCTGCTTTATACCATGTATACGCACGGAATGATGACGGGCGGATACGTCAAGTGTGCGACGATAACGGGCGATATGATGCACTTAAATCCCCACAGCACCGACGCCAACTACGACACGCTCGTCCGTCTCACGCGCGATTACGGCGCGCTGCTGCACCCGCTCATAGACTCAAAGGGCTCCTTCGGAAAGCACTATTCGAGCGACATGAAGGCGGCGGCGGCGAGATACACGGACGCAAGGCTCGAAAAGATTTGCGCCGAAATATTCCGCGGCATCGACAAGAACGCCGTCGATATGGTCCCGAACTACGACAACACGACGACGGAGCCGACGCTTTTGCCCACCGCGTTTCCGAACGTGCTCGTCAATCCCAATATGGGAATCGCTGTCGGTATGGCGTCAAACATATGCTCCTTCAATTTGGCGGAGGTCTGCGACGGGACGACGGCGATCCTGAAAAATCCGAATACCACATCTGAAAAACTGCTTGACATTATCAAAGCGCCCGATTTTTCTGAGGGCGGGCAGCTCATATACGACAGAGAGCAGATGCTCTCGATATACAGAACAGGCGTCGGCTCCGTCAGGCTGCGCGCCAAGTACAGATTCGATCCGAAGGAAAACTGCATCGAGATATTCGAGATACCGTATTCCACAACGATCGAGCTCATACTGAAGAAGCTCACCGACCTTTTAAAGGATGGAAAGCTCCGCGAAGTCACCGACTTCCGCGACGAGATAGGGCTTGCGGGCTTCAAGCTCGCGATAGACGTCAAGCGCGGGACCGACGTTCCGAAGCTCATGGAAAAGCTCTACCGCCTGACGCCGCTTGAGGACTCGTTCCGCTGCAACTTCAATCTCCTGATAGACGGCGCGCCGAGACAGCTCGGAATCGCGGAGATACTCAAGGAATGGATCCGCTTCCGCATGGGGTGTTATCGCCGCGAGCTCGTGTACGAATGCGAGCAGAAGGAGAAAAAGCTCCACCTTTTGCTCGGGCTCGGGAAGATCCTGCTCGACATCGACCGCGCGATAAAAATAGTTCGCGAGACGGAAGAAGAGTCCATGGTCGTGCCGAACCTAATGGAGGGCTTCTCTATTGACGAGGTGCAGGCGGAATACATCGCGGATATCAAGCTGCGAAATCTGAACCGCGAATATATCATAAACCGCATCCGTGAGATAGAGTCTCTTCAGTCTGAGATAGCGGAGATGAAGGCCGTCATAGGCGACGAGCTCAAGCTCAAATCCGAGCTAATAAAGCAGCTTGCCGAGATCAAGAAAAAATACGGACAGCCGAGACGCACGGAGATAGTACACATCGGCGAGGTAGCCGTTCCCGACGAGGACGAGCTTGTAGAGAATTATCCCGTAAAAGTCGTGCTTTCACGCGAGGGCTACTTCAAAAAAATAACGACGCAGTCTTGGCGCGGCAACGATGAGCAGAAGCTCAAGGACGGAGACGCAATCTCCGTATGCTGCGACGCGGAGAACGCGGACGATGTGCTCTTCTTCTCCGACAGGGCGCAGGTATATAAGGCGAGGATGAGCGATTTTGATACCTCAAAAGCGTCCTCGCTCGGCGACTATATCCCGTCAAAGCTCAATTTTGACGACGGGGAAGGCGTGCTCTATATGTGTCCCGTGAGGGAGTACTCAGAAAACATCAACATCGTGTTCGTATTTGAAAACGGGAAATGCGTGAAGGTACCGCTTTCGGCATATGAGACAAAGACGAACCGCAAGAGGCTCACGAACGCTTACAGCTCCGCGTCGCCCGCCGTGGCAGCGTTCCTCGAACGCGAGCCGTTCGAAATAATGCTTTACAGCAGCGCGGGGCGCGCGCTCGTCGTATCTACGGCAAAGATACCCGTCAAAACGACGAGGACATCTCAGGGCGTCTCGATATTCACGCTCAAGAAGGACAACAAAGTAATTTCAGCAAAAAAAGACCCGTCCGAGATATCGGAGGATCCGTCACGCTATCGCCGCGGCAAGCTCCCGTCACCGGGAATTGCGCTTTCAGACGCCGATTCCGGCTCGGCACAGATCAAGCTGCTTTAAATTCAACACAGAGTAAAATAAAAATAGAGAGGGAACGTTTGAAATGAAGATCAGAAAAAAGACTGCAACACTTTTGGCTCTGCTCGCAGCCTGTACGCTCTTGTCCGTGTTTGCCTTCGCAGCGGACAGCAGCTATGACAGCGCAAATGACCCCATTGTTTCCAAATCGTATCTTGATATGCGCGTGAGTGAGCTCAACTCGCTTATCGCGGAACATGTCTCCACGATAAATAGCGAGATTTCGTCCGCACGTTCAAGCATCGAAAAACTCGAGTCCGAGAACGCCGCGCTCAAAAAGCAGGTAGAGGAGCTCATCGAGGCGGTCGGTCAGAACAAGGAATCCATGACGGCATTTGAACCTGTCGAGCTTCAGCCCGGTCAGAAGATATACCCGAAGGGCGGTTCGCTCGAGCTCGTTATACGGACAGGCGGCGGCAAAGTCGTTGCCGAGGACGATCAGCCTATATCGGATATGACGGTCGGCAAAGAACTCGTTCCGGGCGCAAGTGTGTCGCTCAGCCACTACATACTCATCCCGAGAGACGACGGCAGGGGCATTCTTATAACCGGCGAGAGCACATGGATAATGGTCAGAGGCAATTATGAAATCAAGTAAAAGAAAGCCTTCTGAAGAGAAGAAAAAAATAGACAAAAAGACGCTTCTGACCCGAATAATCGCGTGGGTGCTCGTTCTTATGACGGTAGTCACAACGCTTTATACCGCGATCTACTTCATTTTCATGAATGTCAACGCGGCGGGCTCCGACGACTTTCAGGTAGCTGTCGGTCTTGACTACGGTTCTTCCTCCGGTTCCTCGCTGAACGTCGGAACGGCAAACGGATTTATTGTCGGTTCGGAAAAAATAGAGAAGTACGACAAGACGTTTACTGAGCTTTGGCGGCTCGATGGATGCAAGAGCGTTACCGTGCTATGCGATACGAATTATAAGAAGAGCGGCGCCGGAAAAAACACGGTATACACCGTGTCGTCAAGCCCTAACGTCGGCGCGTACAGGCTCGAACTTTCGGATAGATATCAGGACGCCGCCTCGCTCAGATCGGCGGTCGACGCCGTCAATACCGCGTTAAGCGGTACCGAGTACTATGCGATACCGACGTATGTCGGTGGAGCGTTTCTGATACGGGTCGGCAGCTTTATTTCTGAAAGCGATGCAAATACCGCGCTCTCGGATGTTGCGTCAAAGCTCCCTGACAGGATCCTGGCGGTGAAAGCTCCGTCATCTACCGGTACTTTTGCGGTCGAACAGGAGACGGCGAAGGTTCTGTTTGAATACGACGGGGCAAACGCCTCATTTATGGCGCTCGACGCCGTTGACGGTCAGGACGGCAAGGCGGCGTTTCTCACGACAACGAAAATCAGCGGCAATGTGTATGACGGCGCGTTTGTTTTCAAGCGCGCAGACGGCAGCAAGCTGACGCTCATAAACGTCGTTGACCTTGAAACCTACATAGCGGGCGTCATTCCATATGAGATATCTGTCTCATGGCCTGTTGAGTCGCAGAAGGCGTTCGCGATAGTTGCGAGAACTTTTGCCATAGATCAGGTGGGCAAGCATTGGACGTCATACGGCTTCAACATCTGCGCGACGTCAAACTGCCAGGTTTATAAAGGCGCGGCATATCTCGAAAACGCCAAAGTAAAAGAGGCCATAAGCTCGACAAAGGGCAAGATCACAACATGCAACGGCAAGCTCGCCTCAATGTATTATTCGTCGAGCGCCGGCAACTGTACGGCGGACGTTTCAAAGGTTTGGGGCAGCAAGATCGCGTGGCTCTCGGGCGTCGAGACACCATGGGAGGACTATCTTAATCACGGCAAGGCGTTTTGGACAAAGGAATACACGCCCGCCGAGCTCTGCCAGCGTCTCAATGACAAGGGATATACAGGAATAAAAGACGCGGTCGCAAGCGTCAGGATAGACGAGACCGCAAGCAGCATATCAACATATGTTTATAAGGTCACGGTAACCGATATCCACGGCAGTTCGGTCACGATAACGCGCTGCGACCACATAAGGAGCGCATTCGGCGGAAACAGCGCGAACTTCGTTATTGGGAAGGGGAGCGTTCAGTACACGAAATACAAGGAGACGATACCGCCGAGCGGAGTTGCGAAAAATCTCTCCGTTATAACGAGCAGCGGCACATCCGACCTGAACATATCGCACGGCTTCAGTGTGATCACCGGCAGTGGAACCGTCGCCGGAAATCCGGGCAGCGGGCTCAGCATCATAACGGCGGACGGAATCGTTAAGGCAGAGGGCGCCTCAGTATCTCCTGCCGAAAACATATATACGGAAACGGCGACAGCGTCGAGCCCCGACAACTTTATCATCGTGGGAAAGGGCTGGGGACACGGCGTCGGACTTTCACAGTTCGGTATGCGTGACCTTGCCGATATGGGCGTCGGATATATCGAGATGCTCGAGGCATACTGCCCCGGCGTACAAGTCGACGATTACAACAAATACATCGGCTAAATACTGGATGGAAAAACAAAAACCGGAAAGCGGAGCTTTCCGGTTTTTGTTTTTGCTTTTGTCGGTATGGGGCCTGCCTTAAATGTCGTACTTTGCCGCGAGCTGTGCCGGAGGGGAGGAGAGCAGGCGGATGAGCGGAAGCGCGGAGACGATGATGAAGTACGCGGTGATGATCAACGCGGCCGCCGCCGAGGCGTACCAAGGCAGTGTAATTGCAAGCTCGATCTCTCCCGTGAGCTTTATGACGGCTATGGCGGCGCTGACGACGATTGTCGTCGGCAGGACCGTTTCAAGCGCGGATATAAATGCTTCGAGCGAGAATATAGAGTACAGCTTTCTCTTAGGTATTCCGAGCAGCCTGTAAACGGCGAGCAGCTTTATTCTCCCGTTTGCCTGTGTGCGGCAGAGGAGGTAAAGCATCACGAGGCAGAGGAGTATGACGGTCACGGTCACGATAAGGCGTGCGTCAGCACGAAGGTGAGCCGCTGTTGTGTACTTGCTCATCAATTCCCCGTAAGGGTCGGTGACATTGACTATAATATATCCGTCTTCCTCGTCCTTGGTCTTATGTGAGATATAATCCTTGACGGCTTCCTTGTCTTCGCAGTATATCGAGACAGGACCGGACGAAAAGCTGCCGAATATTATTTCTTCGAGCTTTTCATGCGTTATTATCGCGGATGCGCTCAGCTCTTCTATTTCCACCGCTCCGTTGACCATGAAAATGTGTTCTCCGATGCGGTAATTCCAGACGCCGTTTTCGCCCGGGGCAGGAATGCGGTCTCTCCATATTTCGCCGGCAGCCGGCAGATTGAGTATGCAGTAGTAACCCTCTATCTCAATGTCGTCGTACTGACCGGGGTACATTTTTTTCAGGTCTTCTATAGTGATGACGTTTCCGCCTCCGGCGCTGATGCACGCCATCGTTGTCTCGAACATGTACGCCGAGCGCTCGCCGCTGTCGCATATGCCTACGATCTGAAGATGCAGGTCTCGGCTGCCGTATGAAACCGTCCTGTCGAGGAAGAATTCAATGTTCGAGACGCTGTTTGCGAAAAGGGTGTTCGACTTCATGACTGCTTCGAGAACGGTCCTGTCAACTGCGATCTCGGTATATTTTTCCGGCATCCTTCCGTATATGAGCGTGCTTTCGTCGAGCTTTTCTATCGGAACATTACTGAAGGACGGGGCGCGCAGAGTGACTGATTCAAGCTGCGAGAACAGCGCCGCCTCGACGGTAAGAGGGCTTGAAACATTCGGAGCAAAATTGATGTCAAGACCGCTGTGCACGAGATTATCTATGTACTCGAACCTGATTTCTGACGGGGTGCGGAGATATCCATATCCGGAGGACTCGCCGTTCTCGTCCAAACCTATGTCGACATTCGGTCCCTGCTCGATATTGATGTTCAGGATATGAGAGTCTGTAAGTACGAACTCTTCAGGGTCAACTTTGGACAGCTCAATGAAATCTCCCGTCATCCACAGCGTCAGCGCCGTCAGAAGTATGAGGAACAGAAAGAGACCTATACGCTTCAGACCGTTGCCGTGCCTCAGTGACTTCGCCTCTCTCCACATCATGGGAAGCGTCAGCCCGCTTCCGGGGGATGCATCCTGCGCCGGCGGGAAGCCGAAGAGGGCCTCCTGCGATTCCGACTGTTGTCTGTCTATCTCTTCGAGCGTGAGCACGGGGGCTTTTCCCTCAACTATTTTCGGCTCATCATCAGACGTGCCGAGCTGAACGCGGCGCATGTCGTCGAGCTTGATCACGATGCGGTCGGCAAGGACGGCAACTGTTAGATCGGCAGGCGGGGTGCCGGGAGCGCGCATGAGGTGAAGGGTTACGCTTCCGTCGTCGCTCGTGTCATTGTGCTCGCTTACTGACATGCCGTCCGTATATACGGTTTGGTTTGCCTCGGTAGACAGCTCGCTGCGTTCCCAGCTCTCGGTGTCTGATACTATCTCGCCGTCGCGAAGCGTGATTATTCTGTCTGCAAAGAAACGCGCTATGCGCTCTTCATGCGTGACCATCACGACAAGGCTGTTTTTCGCGGCGCGCCGCAGAAGCGTGCAGATGTTTATTGTATTCGCCTCGTCAAGGTTTCCGGTCGGCTCGTCTGCGAAGATGACGCGCGGGCGCCTTGCAAGCGCGCGGGCGATGGCGACCCTCTGCTGCTGACCACCGGACAGCTCGCCGACGTTGCGATGGATATAACGCTCCATGTCGACGGCCTTCAGCGCCTGCCTGACGCGGCGCAGCTTTTCTGCATGAGAGAGCTTCAGGCTGTGCAGACCCATATAGACATTGTAAGCGGCGCTGTGATCGTCGAGCAGATAATAATTCTGGAATATGTAACCGAAGTTGCGGTTGCGCTCGATCTCATATGTCCGGCTGCCGTATCCGTGAACGCTCACATCGTCGGTAGAGAGCGTGCCGTTGTCGAAACGGTCAAGCCCTCCGATAACGTTCAGAAGACTTGTTTTTCCGCATCCGGAAGGACCGAGTATGCAGACGAACCCGCGGTCGGGAAGAGTAAAGGATACGTCCTTTAAGACTCTGTTTGCGTGACGGCTGTGTTTGTCGTATGTTTTGTTGAGTTTTTCGGCACCTATCATTTTTTGTCATGCCTCCGTTTCTTCGTCTATCAGGATGTCGCGGTTCTTTGCCGCCATCGGATATACATGTTTGTCTATGCCGCGCAGTATGAAGATCCCTGCTGTCAGGGCAGCCGCAAGATGTACGGCTGAAAGGATCAGGACATACGGGAGAGGCAGATATTTCAGCATATTTTCTATGCGCTCCACCCCTGCGGTCCCACTGACAAAGATCGCGATGCCGCCGACGAGCTGCCCTGCGGCTGTGAACAGGAGCAGCTGCCACAAAAGCGCTTTCTTTGCCGATTTGTTTGAGAGCCCGAGATCGGAGAGTATGCGGAAGCTGTTCCGTTCCGCCGAGAATATCGCGGTGAGCAGCAGCACCTGCATAGCGACTACGACGAGAAGGGCAGTAATGCATGTGCTGAGCGTCTGCTTCCGTTCCGCCGCGAGCTCTTCGTTCTGCTCCGTCCTGCCGAGCTTGTAGGGAGATGTCGCGACATAGCCCATGTCGTGCAGTCCGGTAAGTACTCTGTCGGCATATGCGTAGTCCTCAATGAACAGGCTGACCTGCTTGTCGCGCGTATCGTTTCCTATTATCTGTTTGTAATCGTTCGGGGAAATGATGTAGAGGCGGGAAAGCAGCCTGTACCCGTGCTGACCTTCGTTGTATCCGTCATATCCTGCCCACCTGAGCGGATATCTTTCGCTCGCGCCGGAGTACACGAAGAAAGACCATATGGGGTCGATGCCTTTTTCCACTGACGAATTGTATATGCCGGCAGTAGTCGGGCTGCACAGGAACGTGCCGTCGGCGACGTTTTCATCGTAGATGAGCATTTCCGCCGTTTTGCCCTTTACGATGTCCATGAAGAAGACCCCGACGTCGTCGCTGAAATAGAGTCCTTCACCCTCGTCAAGAAGTCCGACTACGGTAACATCGAGGGGAAGCAGCGATTTATAACCGAAGTGCTTTTTGTCAAACAGATAGACCCTGAATTTGTCTCCTATTTTGGCGTGTCCCGAAACGGCCGCGACCTCGTCAAAGCCTTCGGGCTTTTTGCCCTCAGCGATAGCATCTGCCTTTCCGGGTATGATCGGCACCGTTTTTATGTAAGGGGCTGAGGTGTAAAGCGATACGGATTCGGGCATTTTGTATTTTTCGAATGTATACTCGTCTTCCGGTTCGCTGTCGTAGTCTATCTTGTAGTCCCTGCCTTCACGGTAAGCGTAAAGTACGTCGACTGCGCTGTCGTATCTGTCAAGGCTTTCGATGTGAGACAGCGAGAGCATCTTTTCGTAATCCTCGTCCGTTAATGGGCGGCCCTCTATCGTTGTGACTACTATGCGCTTCTCGTCGCCGTTTTCAAACGCCGTGGGATTGTACTCATATGTGAACGAGTCGTCGATATTGATTATGAGCACCCCGAGAAAGGCAAACACGGCAAACGCTGTCAGCGCGAAGACCAGACCGGTCACTGCCGCCCATACAGGACGGCTCCTTGTCTGTAGTCCTGCGATATAAAAGGGAAGACCGCGCTTGTTTTTTGGGGAGGCTTCAGATGCATCGGCAGGTTTCTGTTCGTATGCGGGGCGTACAGGCTCGTCAGATACGATAAGTCCGTCGCTCAGCGTGATGCGGCGCGTGACGTATCCCTCGACTTCGTTATAATCATGAGTTACTATTATGACGAGTCTGTCGTGTGCGAGCTCCGCAAGCATTTTTACGATCTTTTCGCTGTTCTCGGCGTCAAGATTGCCTGTCGGCTCGTCAGCTATGAGGATAGGCGCCGGCTTTGCCAGCGCACGGGCAATGCTGAGACGCTGCTTCTGCCCGCTCGACAGCTTTGCGGCGCGGCGTCGGCGCATATCGTACAGCTCGACTTTGCGAAGAATGTCAACAGCCTTTTTTGCGGCCGCTTCCTTATCCATTCCCGAGATCCTGAGGACCGAGACCACGTTCGAGAAGACGCTCGCGCCGGGTAAAACGTCGTAATTTTGGGAGATGAATGCGATGTTCTTTTTACGGTATTCCTCCCAGCCCGAGGCGTCGAGATGAGACGTTCTTTCGCCTTCAAAATACATTTCGCCGGCCTCATATTTGATTATTCCGGCAATAACGCGGGCGAGCGTAGACTTTCCGCTCCCGCTCTCGCCTGTGACGGCGACGAATTCTCCCGACGAAAACGACATGCTGACGCCGGCAAGTCCCATGGCGACAGATCTGCCGCTGGCATAGTATTTTTTTATGTCGGTAAGTTCAAGCAACTTTTTTTTCATAATATCAGTTACCACCGTATAAATTTAAGCGGACCGCTGTCATTGATATTTGTCCATTTGTCATGTGCTCGGTAAAATGCCGCCGCTTTTGCCGCCTTCTTTTTCGGCGTCGTCTGTATTTTCAATTTCAAAATCGATATCGGGGCGCGCATGCTCCGCAGGATTTGTGCTCCGTTTGAGTATACGGACGATGATCGTGCCGGATATGAGCGACACGGCGAGATTTACCGAGAACATTACCAATGCGTTCTTTGGCGACAGATACAGCATGAGGCTCACAATACGCTCAACGCCCGCACGTTCGAGCAGCTTCAATCCCAAAAGCGTGGCTGCCTGTCCTATCAGGGAGAAAGAGATTATCTGTATAAATACGGCGCGGGCAGCGACACTTCCCGTGAGTCCGATATCGCAGAGCGTTCGGTAGCTCTCTTTCTGTACGGAGAACATCGCGGTCAAAAGCATGGTCTCAAGCACTATAATGATCACGAGCGCCGTGAAGCACACGTTGAGCGTCTGTTCTCGTTCGGCGGCGAGCTCCTCGTCCTGCACAGACGTACCTATGCGATACGGAGACGCGGCAAGATATCCCATCCTGTGAAGCTGGTCAAGCACCGCGTCCGCAAAAGCATAATCGTCCAAGAAGACCGAGATCTGCGGGCATTTTACCTTGTCACCTACAATATCGCGAAAGTCTTTTTCCGAGACGAAAAAGAGGTTTGACAATACGTCGCCGATATTGTGAGCGCCACTTTTGCTTGTCGAAATTATGCTGTGAGGCGGAAGGGGAGTTTCAATATTCGGGCTGTTGATCCAAATGTGGCAGCCGTTATTGCTCCATTCTCTACCCCAGTCGCCTGCCCAGTCAAGCGTCACGAATTCACTGCCGTATGCTTCGGGGTCGGCGGCGGAAAACTCTTCTGTAGCATAATAATCTTTCCAACTTGAGAGGCGATCCATCATGACACTTTGAAAGCTCTCGGGCGTCAGAAATTTGCCCTCGTCGACCTCGTCGCTCCACATCACAAATTCCCGCTTGCTCGCATTGTCTCTCAGAAATTCAAAGCAGAGGGCGACGTCGCTGCTGAAGCACAGGTCTGACATTTTGTCCGTTATCCCGACGACTTCAAATGTCATTTTCAGCGCATCATACTTTGCCCAATGTTTTCTGTCGCATATGTAGACGGTTATAAAGTCGCCGAGCTCCGCCTTGCCCCGTTCGGCAGCGACCTCAAAAAATCCAACGGGCGCGCGCCCCTCGCTTATTACGCCTTCCGCGTCTTTTCCTGTCGGCATCGTTCTTATAAACGGCGCGTCATCTTCGATGAAAATGACAGGTTTGCTTATTGTGCCTATGCCGGATTGGGTCGTCTGATATTTCACGGTGAAGTCGACATTCCTGCGATATGCATACTGTACGTCGGCTGCAACATCTCCGCGCTCGACGGATTCGACATTTTTTATCGAGAGTATCCTGTCTATATCTTCATCCGTAAGATCGGTGCCTTCATATGTGGCGACTATAAGCCGCTTCGGGTCTCCGTTCGGGAATGCGGCGTTGTTGTACAAATATGTAGACGCGTCGTCAATATTGCTGATGAAAACACCGAGAAATACGAAAATCGCAAAAGCCGAAAGCGTGAATAAGAGAACAGTTGCTGCCGACCAAACGGGTCTTCCGAACGTCTGAAGGCGGGCGGTGTAAAGCCCGAGACCGTGCGGACGTTTTCTCGATTCGGAGCGCACGGTTTCCTTTACGGCTGAGGCGCGGCGCAGCGGTATGTCCGCCGTTATCCTGCCGTCCTTTATGACGATGTGGCGCGTTGCGTAATGTTCCGCCTCTGCAAATTCGTGCGTGATGAGGATTACAAGGCGTTCCTCCGCCACCTTTGCGAGCAGCTCGATTATTTTTCTGCTGTTTTCTGCGTCGAGATTGCCTGTCGGCTCGTCGGCCACAAGGATGGGCGCGGGCTTCGCGAGCGCTCGGGCGATGCTGAGCCTCTGCTTCTGACCGCTAGAGAGCTTTGCCGCGCGGCGGCGTCTCATAGACCAAAGCTCGACCTTACGCAGGATGCTCTCCGCCTCGGCTCTTGCGTCCCGCTTTCTCATGCCGGAGAGAAGCAGGGCGCTCTCGACGTTTTTCATCACGCTCGCGCCCGGCAGAATGCCGTAGTTCTGAGATATGAAGCCGATGTTGTCGCGGCGGTAGATGTCCCAGTCGACAGTGCCGAAGTGAGACGTGCGTTCGCCGTTAAAATACATCTCGCCGCTCTCATAAGGCAAAATACCGCATATGACGTGGGCGAGAGTTGATTTTCCGCTTCCGCTTTCGCCGGTGACGGCAACAAATTCGCCGCGCGAGAGCGACATGCTGACCCCGTCAAGTCCTACGACGACGTTGCCGCCCCCTGTGTAGAATTTTTTGATATTGCGAAGCTCGAGTATCTTTTCGGACATAACGGCTCCTCCTTTCTTTACATCACAGTATGCGCCGCTTTTGTTTCAGGAACGGCAGCTTTATACTGCTTTCTCATCATCCATGAATTTATAGTCACAGCTCCTCGTATCGACAGGGTAGACGCGCCGCCCGACGCCGTGCTGAATGAAGGCGAAGGCAATGAGCGACAAAAGCAGGTGCACTCCCGAAAGCAGAAGGAGATGGTTCTGCGGCAGATAACGGAGCATATTTTCTATGCGAGTTACGCCAAGGTAAGCGCATACAGCGATTGCCGCGGCGCCCGCCGCCTGTCCCAAGGCTGTAAATATGATCACCTGTCCGAGAAGCGACGTCTTTGCGTCTCTGACGGTGAGCCCGAGGTCTGACAGAATGCGGTAGCTGTCCGTTTCGACGGAGAACATGGCGACGAGAAGCAAAATCTGTAGTATCGCCGTTATCAAAAGAGAGACGCCGCAGACGCGAAGTGTTTGTTCGCGTTCCTCTGCAAGCTCTTTGTCCGGGATCACACTGCCGAGACGGTACGGAGAGTTTGCGGAGTATCCGAGCTTTTGTACGGCTTGGAGCACTCGGTCTGTATATGCGTAATCGTCTATTATCAGGCTTGCCTGCGGATACTCGTGCGTTTTTCTGACAAGAAGCGCGTAGTCATCGGGAGAAACGAAATACAAATTACTCAGCGTATCTGTGCCGTCGAGCTTGTCGATAAGTTCGACATTCACCTCTGCCTGTTCCGTATCTGTATCCGTATCCGTATCCGTATCCGCTGCACCCGTATCCATCTCTGCCGTATCTTCGTAAGTCGGTCCCCCATCAACCGACGGATTACCGTGTCCGAAGCAGACAAGAGAAAGGAAGGGCGATTCCCCGTCGGAAGGGTCAGGCTCCGCTATCGGAAAGTTTTTTACTGTGCCGACATCGTCGTCGGTCTGCGGCGAGCAGAAATAGGTGCCTTGTTTTACAATGTCCGACGGGAGAAACATGTTTTCATTATTACATGCACATGCGAGAAATTCGCCGATTTCATCGCTGAAATAAAGCGCGCCTTCGGCATCCTCATCATTTGTCAGACCGACTACGGTCATTTCAAGAGCAAGATATGCGTCCTCGCCCCGCATCTCGGGGAAAAAGATAACCTTTATGACGTCTCCTATCTCCACCTCACCGCGCGGCGCCGCTACTTCGTAAAAACCGCGCGGCTCGCTCCCTTCGCATATGATCTCCTTAACATGCGGAAAAAGCGGCAGCAGCCTGACGAAGCCGGATTTGTCCGTAGATGCGAGCGTCTGATAAAAAATAAAATGGAATTCTCCTGTTGTTATGTCATAATAAGAGTGATCGTTGTTCACTTGGATATAATCCTCGCCGAAGCGGTAGCCGTATTTCACGTCGACGGTAGAGTCGTTTTTTTGAATCGAGCTGACGTGTTTTATCGTGAGCAGGCGTTCAAGCTCATCAGGAGAAAGATCTTTGCCGTCGAACGAGGAGACTATGATGCGGTTTCTGTCCCCATTCGGAATGATGTTGGAGTCGTATTTGAATGTAGGCGTTTTGTCAATGGAGACTATGAACACTCCGAAAAATGAAAACACCGCAAACGCCGTCATCGCGAATATGAGTGACACAACAAAAGACCAAACGGGTCTGCTCGAGATCTCAAGGGCGGCGGTGTAAGTTCCGAGGCGGCGGGTATGGTCGGCAGCATGTGTCGGCACCAGCTTTGAAAAATGAGGTTTCGAGAGCGGAATATCCGAGGTCACGCGCCCGTTTTTCAAAACGATGTGGCGCGAGACAAGGTCTGATACCTCGGCAAAATCGTGTGTTATTATGATGACGAGCCTGTCCTCTGACGCCTTTGCGAGCAGCTTTACGACATCGCGGCTGTTCGCGGAATCGAGATTTCCCGTCGGTTCGTCGGCAACGAGGACGGGGGAGGGCTTTGCAAGCGCGCGCGCTATGCTGAGGCGCTGCTTTTGTCCGCTAGAAAGCTTTGCGGCGCGCTTTCGGCGCATATCCCAAAGCCCCACCTTTTTTATTATCTCGGAGGCATCCGCGGCGGCCTTTCTTTTGTCTGTGCCGGAGATGACAAGCGCGCTCTCGACATTTTTGACAACGCTCGCGCCGGGAAGTATGCCGTAGTTCTGCGAGATAAGCGAGACGGCGTTTTTGCGGTAACTCTCCCAGTCTGCGGCTCCGAAGTGCGAGGTCGGTTTGCCGTTATAAAGCATCTCGCCGCTCTCGTATGGCAAAACACCGCATAACACGTTGGCAAGGGTGGATTTGCCGCTCCCGCTCTCGCCCGTAACGGCGACGAATTCTCCCACTGAAAAGGACATACTTACCCCGTCGATCCCGATGACGGCGCTGTTGCCGTCAGTATAAAACTTTGTTATGTTCCTTAGTTCGAGAATTGAGTTTTTCATACATTAAAAACCTCTTTGATGCAGGGGGGGCGGGCAGCTGTCAGCACGGACAGCCGGATGCAGGGTGCCGCATGCCGTAGGGGCTTAAAAAGTCTTTTCTATAAGGTCGTATCTTCCGGATCTGAGGACGGAAAGCAGCTCTTCATTCGTTGTTATCGGCGCGTCTGTCATGATGCCTCCGAGCGGCACATGATCGGGATCGTGAAAATCGGTTCCCGATATGCCTTGGAGACCGGTCTCCTTTGCCCATGCCTTGGCGATCGAGTTGTGGGATTCATGCCACGGAGACATGTTGGCGACCTCGATGCCGTCGAGAAGGGAGGGAGAGGTGACCATCATCGTCGGTCTGAACGGGTGTGCCTGATATATCATCCCGCCGTATTCATGCACCGCGCGGGAGAGCGCGTCTATCCCGCCTCTCATCTGCCGCGGGTCTCCGAGGTCGGAGAGGAACTCGCGCGTTAGACCATATACAAGATAATCGCTGTTGTTTTCGCGGAAAAAGCGTATCTCAGCGCCGAGCAGGATATTGAGCTTTCCCTCGGCAGCCTTGACAAAGCGCTCATATGCGTCCATGAAATAGTCCAGCCTTTTGCGCCATGTGCCCTCTTCAAGCTCGCGGGGAAATGTCCACGGGTTTATGTGTTCTGTTGAGACGATAGTGGTGTATCCCGCGTTGATATATTTTTCTATTATTTCCTCGTGTGATGCGTGCGCGCATGTGCTGACATGGCGGCTGTGGCAGTGAAGCTCTGTTTTGAACATATCCATAAACAAAAATGCATTTTCATACATGTTTTTATATATGATTATAGACATAAAAGAAGATATTGTCAACCCTGAAAGGATAGAATTATGAAAAAAACTGCACAAATATGCCGCCGCAGAGCGGAATTGTCTGCGGCGGCGTGCATAAGATATGAGTGCAAAATGAAATTTTGATTTAAAAATCCGTCATTTTTCGGTATGCGCTGACGAGGCTCTGCACACTATGCGCTTGATGATGTCTTTGCAGAGCACAAGGTCGCGGACGGAGGCAAATTCAAAGCGCGAGTGAGCGTTGACGCCGCCCGTAGGAAGATTCGGGCACGGCAGTCCCATGAATGTGAGGCGGGCGCCGTCCGTACCTCCGCGTATCGGCGAGGAATGCGGCTCTATCCCGAGGTCGCGCATGGAGTCAAGCGCGAGGTTTATTATGTGCTCGTTTTCGGGCAGCGACAGCACCTCCGCCATGTTGCGGTAGGAGTCCGTGATGACGCATTCTACGCCGCCTCCGTACTCCTCGCCGAGCTTTGCCGCCGCCTCTCTGAAGAGCGTCTTGCGGCGCTCTATTCCGTCCCTGTCGAAGTCGCGAAGAATATATGAGAGCTCCGCGTGCTCAACAGTCGCCGAAACCGAGCAGAGGTGGAAGAAGCCCTCTCTGCCGGATGTTTTCTCCGGTACCTCGTCAGGCGGCAGGAGGGAGACGAAGCGCGCGGCCATCATGGCGGCGTTCTTCATTTTGTCCTTGGCTCCGCCGGGGTGTATCGAGACGCCGTTTATCGTCAGCTTTGCCGCCGCGGCGTTGAAGCATTCGTATTCGAGCTCGTCGGGCAGTCCGCCGTCGACGGTATACGCGAAGTCGGCACCGAAACCGGAAACGTCGAAAAAGTCCGCTCCGCGCCCGATCTCCTCGTCCGGCGTGAAGCCGAGCATTATCCTCCCGTGCGGCTCGCCCGAGTTCTTTATCTCCTCTATGGCGGTTATTATCTCGGCGATGCCGGCTTTGTCGTCGCAGCCGAGAAGCATTGTCCCGTCCGACATCACGAGGCACTGACCCTTGAATTTGTCAAGGATCGGATAGTCGTTTTGTCTCATAAGGATCATTTCTTCTTCGTTCAGCATGATGTCGCCGCCCGAATAAATGACTATCTGAGGGGTTATGTTTTCGCCGGGGCATGCGTCTGACGTATCCATGTGCGCGATAAAGCCGACGGTCGGCGCCTCGACCCCCTCCGTCGCGGGCAGGCAGGCGTAGACATATCCGTGTTCGTCGAGCCTGACGTCCGAAAGACCGAGGGCGCAGAGCTCGTCTTTTATGTGCCTTGCAAGCTCAAGCTGGCAGGACGTGCTCGGTGTCGTATCCGAGAGCTCGTCCGATGTCGTCGGGAAGGCGACGTAGCTTAAAAACCGCTCGTAAACGTTCACGATATCGCCTCCAGTTCGGCTTTTGCGCGCTTGAGGTCGTCGATGATATGAAGTCCCTGCGGGCATTTTGATTCGCAAGCGCCGCATTCAAGGCAGACGTCGGGCTTGGTTTCGGGCTTCATGCGCTTGAGATCGTGGGCGGTATGCGGATTTTCGTATCTCGCGTACTGGTTCCAAATGGAGAACACGCGCGGTATGTCGACGCCGCCGGGGCACGGCATGCAGTAGCGGCATCCCGTGCATCCGTTTCTGACACGCGAATGTATGATGCGTTTTGTCTCGGCGACGGCGGCAAATCCCGCATCGTCAAGCGGTTTGAAGTTCTCGAACGTTGCGAGATTGTCCTCGAGCTGGAAGTCCTCGTTCATGCCGCTGAGAATTACCTTTACGGCATCGTGCGAGCCGACCCAGCGCATTGCCCATGAGGCGGCGCTTGCGTCGGGATCTATCGCACGAAGAGGCGCCATCGCGTCGTCGGGGAGTTTTGCGAGCGTGCCGCCCTTGAGCGGCTCCATAACGATGAGCGGTATGCCGAGCTTTTGGCAGAGCTCGACGCCCTTTGTCGTCGCCTGGTCGTTGTCGTCCATGTAATTGTACTGTATCTGGCAGAAGTCCCAGTCGTCGCGCGAGGTCAGGATGTGCTCGAATGCATCGTAATTGTCGTGGAAGGAAAAGCCGAGGTGACGTATTTTTCCTTCCTCGCGCCACTTCGCGCAGAGGTCCGGTATTCCTAGAGCAGATATTTTGTCGTAGATGCCGCGATTCATCGCGTGAAGAAGATAAAAATCAACGTAGTCCATGCCGAGGCGTTCGAGCTGCTCGGAGAAGAGGCGCTCCGCGTCGTTTTTGTCTTTTATGTCCCAGCACGGGAGCTTCGTCGCGACATAGTAGCTGTCGCGGGGATATTTCGCCATTGCCTCGCCGAGTATCTTTTCGCTCTCGCCGCCAAGATACACATAGGCCGTATCAAAATAATTGACGCCGGCTTTGTAGGCGCGGTCGAGAAGCGCGTATGCCTTCGGGCGGTCTATTTTGCCCTCGGCGTCGTTTTTGAATCTCATGCATCCGAATCCGAGCAGAGAAGTCTGTTTGCCGAGGCGTGTCATTTTGCGGTACTCCATTTTCTTCTCCTTTTTGATATATGTTTTTTATTTATGACCGCGGCGGCCGCCACGGCAGCGAAAACTATTGTGATATCGAGAGACGAGCCGCAGCCGCCGGTCGTCTCCGCGGGATCCGGCGCCGAGTCGGCAGGCTCTGTCTCGGGCGCTTTTATTTCCGCGCGGATCGGGTCTGACGTCATCGTCACCGTTTCGGACGAGAAGACGCGCCCCGAGGCGTTCGGGCAAAAGGCGTTGTTTTTTCCGTCCGCACGGCAGAAATAAACTTTCCCGTCAGCAGGGACGGTTATCGACGGCGTGCCGCTCTCATATTCTTCATACTTTGTCGGGTCGCTTTGGTCGAGAATGAACCAGTCGCAGGAAATGTCGTCACCGCCGCCGGAAGATGCCGTCATAGTTATAGTCCCGTCGTCGACGAACTCCGTTTTGACGCTTAGAGACAGCATATAACCGTCGCCCCAAAGTCTTCCGAACCAATCGTCATATCTGCCTTTTACGGATTTTATATAGCGCTGCGCCTTACTGTCAAGCGGGGCGGCATACCAGCGCGCGGAGCTCATCTCGAATGAGGCGGACGTTTTCTTTACTGTGTCTTCGGTCTCGGTGAAAACCTTGTCAAGCGCCGCTTTCATGCGCTCGTTTTCAGTTCGCATGATCTCCATAAAGCCGCCGTGCTGCCACATCATTTCCGCCCACGCGTACTGCTGCGGAACAAAATATGTAAAGCCGCACCACGTCCCGAAAAGGGTGCCGTCGCTCTCATATGCTTCGGCGGGAGTCTCGAAATCCCATACGGGACCGAACGTCAGCTTGTCGTGCCGCTTGCCGTCGGCGTTTTTATAAATATATGTGCTCGTTCTGAAAAATTCAAAATTACCGTAAAACGCGTAAACGAGCGTCATATCCGCAAGGCTCGTCATGTCCGCGTACTCGGAATAATGATGCCCCTCGTCATTGTATCCTGTTTCCGAAAAGAGCGCGTTTTCGAAGCTCTGAACGAGGGAGGCTATGTATTTTACCATTTCCCGCGAGCAGAACTCCGGCGTTTTTATGCTGAAATAGACGCCGTTTTTCGTTACAAAACCGCAGCCCTCGTACATATCGCACATGACCTCGAGCACATATCCGCCCGTGATGTCGGTGTCTTTGCTCCTCGGCGAGGCGCCTTTGTTGTACCTGTATTCCCGAATGCCGAGCGCTATCGCCTCATCGTTCGCGCCTCCGCGGCCTCTGACTGTCTCGAGCGGCCGGCAGTGAGACCTGTGAACGTGGAGAAAGCCATGAGCTGAGAAAGTCCCGTGCTGTCCCTTGACGCGT